>NZ_QGEH01000002.1:300000-452676 GCF_003258515.1 Marinobacter bohaiensis | reverse complement strand
GCGTGTGCTATGTTTTTTCATGGTGCTGCCCCCCGATTTTACGCATGTGAACACGTAAATTATGGCTCTGGCTTCGGCTAACCCTCGAGCGCGGGGGCAGCCCCTTTGTGGGGAGTCATAATGTCTATGAAGGGGAAGTGAGATGACTATTAAGCAGCAAGTCGACGACGCGACGTTTTTAGCAGAGAACGAAAGGCATCTAGGCGCTTTGACCAATTTAATGCTTGCTGTTGCTGCATCGTCCAGAAAAACCTTTCCCAAGGGCAAAACTAAGTCTCACGAAGATCCCCAAAAAGAGATGGGGGATCGCGAAGCATTCACCTTGTTTCTGGGCGGCCGGATAAGAAAGATTCTCTTTGGCGATTTCGGAGGGCCAGATGTTGGCAATAGCGGTATCAGCGTTAACTTTAAAGGTAGACAGCTCGATGTTGCTTATATTCTCTACAAATACTATCGGTGTGAGCTTATCCACGAAGGGGAGTTACCTGAAGATATAGAGTTTAGCCCTCCTGCGGATGATCAAAATCTAGGCGTCTCGAATGGCAATGTCAGCGTGTCGATCAGTGCAGGAGACACTATGAAGCTGGATTGTGGCTGGATAGATCTGCTAGTAAATGCCGTAACTTATGCGCGCTGCAATGGTGAGTTATTTGGTGTTCAGCATTTTGATTTAGTCACTGTTGATGGTGCTAATGAACAAGATCACTGCGACTCTATCGTCAACGAATATGGAATCACTCCTGGACGCTACGAAATACTTAAGGAAGCTACGCGGCACATTACTCCTACTAGTGTAGTTAGTGACGATGACGGATTGTTGATCCGGAAATTCAGCGAGCTTGTAGAAAAGAATATCATCAATGGCGGTGCTATAACGGGGCTTTCCTCCTACCAATTATCTGATCGGTCGGGAAAATTACTCCCAAAAGGGTTGGAAGTTATCAGAGATATCGGTAGGGCGTATAAATTAGTTCCCGCTTAATATCATAACAATACGCGTCACGCGGATGACCTTTACAGAGCGAAGCGGCGTAAAGGTCACCGGTGCGCTTTGCGTTAAATGCCTAAGAGAGCTATGAAGGAAGTCCATGAAGTTCTTGAGGAAGTAAAAGACGAAGAGTCATTTCTTGCTTTCGTCAAAGTCCTTATTGCAGACAGAGTTCCGCATGAAGGAAAGCCAACAGATGAAGCGTGCTTTACTGAAGGCTGGGCCAACAACACTATCGCGGATTTTTTAGAGTCTGCTGTTGCTTGGGCTGAAGTCTCTAATTTTGGTTTGAGGCAACGTGGAGAGCTAGCCGACAACAAATGGAAGCAGTTCGCAGTGTTTTTATACTGCGGGAAAATCTATGAATAGCCAACATTTAACAAGGCGAAGCAGCATCACTCCTTCGGGGCTGGACCTTGCTACGCTCGGCCGCTGTTGGCGGCGTTATTTTTCAAGGGGCACGGCATGAAATACGATGATGCTAGTTGGCATTACGGGGGAGATTTTCCGGCCGACTCACCGGAAGAATACGGCGGAGTACATATCGCTCTCTTTATGAAGTGGTGCTTTGCTCAAGGGTGGGTGGGAGAGCTTCATGTTGAAGAAGAGCCAGAGAATGTCGCAAAAGTCGTTTCCGGCGAGCTATCGGCTACAGAATTCTTCTTTAAGTATTGTGACGGCAAGCTGACCGACGAAGACTTTAACGAAGAAGGAAATCAGTATGCGTCAGAGTACTATGGAGATGATGGTCTCTATCTGAATGACTACGCCAAAAACTTTGGGAATTTGATGTATGTAGCGAACGAAGAGGCGCATGATTTTGCTGCTTTCTCCAAGATGATTGAGGCGCGGCGCAAGAGCGGCATACTCACGGAGGCCCAAGTAAAGAACACAAAGCCGTGGTGGAAGTTTTGGTGAAACATAACCAATCAATCAAGTTCGTTCCGGGCTTCGGCCTCCACCGGACGCCCCTTTCGGGCTGTCGCTTATTTCAGCGCTAGGCAGCAGGGACACCATGTCGTTTGTAGCAACGCAAGTCGCAGAATTTCAGAAGCTCGTCGGCCTTCGTGTTGTTGACTGGCATGGCGTTGAAATAGCGCTTCGAGAATGCGGGCCAGATGGCCTCCCAAGCTTCATGGAACCTTCAGTTCCGTTTTTGCAATTTTTAGTACTGCATGCACGGCTGGAGTTAGATGAACAGCTTGAGATCTCCACTTATCAAAATAACGATAACTGGGGCCTGATGTTGACCCGCCTGCCCAGTAGCTCAGGTTTTCGAGCCCACCATGAGGGAATTTTTCGAGCACGATCGCTCACAGAATTACCAAGTGGCTCAATTGATTCTGTGCAAGTGTTTAGAGATTTCGCGGGCGATATTGAACGCATCAATCTAGTTGTGGCAGGTTCGTTCTTGTCTTTGATAGCCGGCGAAGTTTACGAAAACCCAGATGGGTCGCTCCAAGTTCAGGTTGGTGGCGATGAGAGCGTATTGGTTCAAATAGGAGCCGGTGCCTAACCAGACGCCGCTGAATATTGGCGACATGGAAAAATAAGGAAGCTATGGAAAGCAGTTTCTCGCTATACCCCGCAAAAGGTCAGAAGGGTATTGATGGTGAATCGCTGATTGACGCGACTATCCACAATTCTTCGATACCGGTTCCTAAAGGTCCTGGCCAACGGTTTAAGGTTTCGAATATTGAATTAAGAAAATGTAGGCACTGGGCTTGCTTTGTCCATGGTGCTGAAATTCGAAACTCAACTTTCGAAAGTATTACCGGCGGAAAGGGAGTCCCCACCTACTTATGGTCCTGTCTGTATTCGCGTGTGACGATTAAAGGAAAAATCTCAGGAATACACTTCAATTGGCGACTTGACCCTGGTAATCCGTGTGTTGATGAAGCCTTTTTGAATGATGCAAAGGCCTTTTATGAAGATATTGATTGGGCGCTAGACATTTCAGAGGCGAGGTTTTCTACATTCCAAGCTCTGTTGGGCGTGCCGTCAGATAAAGTAATTAGGAACCCCGAATTACATTACGTGCTTTCGCGTGATTCTGCGACTGGTTCCACTGGAAAGCTACAGGAGTATGGTGTCTGGGCAGTCGTCGCGGAAGATTTGTTAGAATCGGGCCTGGGTGACACTGTTGTTGTCTTACCTTCATCCGGGAAGTCGGCGAAAGAAGACAAAGAGTTTGCAGAATCACTCAGGTCAAAGGGGTGGTTGGAGTAGGTGTAACGGATAACAATTCGCTGACGCTGCAGGACACCGCCAGCCCCAAAGTTCACCGCTATAACTGAGTAGTTGAGCCAAGATGGAAGTAAATTTAAAGATCTATAGAAATAAAATAGAGCTATCAATTGGCTCAGCGGTCGTTTCCGAAAACTCAAAAGAGGCATTCTCAACGCAAAGATTGTTGGTCGGAAATTTTGATGCGGCATGAGACTGTCTAGTGAGAGCCGAGATTTGACAGTGCGGGAATCGGATTACCTGTTGGCGCTGCGAGACTACTTGATCGCGCAAGGCCGTGATCAATTGGCCTCTATTAGAGAGTGGCTGATAAACGCTTGAGAGCGACCTCCAGCGGGATGCGGTGTGGTCATGAGAACGCCGGTCTTGGGACAAGACGGTCGATAAACGCAAGTCCGACATAACGGATGCCATACAGCACAGGGAAGGGATATTTTGTGCGTCAGAAGCTCACATTCTCGGACGTTCTCCACGATCGCCCGCAGCCATCCGGGATGGATGTTCTCTGCAAGCTGCAGCACTTCGCGATCATCACTTACGCTGTTGACCCGGCCCGCTTTTCCCGTCTGATCCCGGATCGGTTCCAGTTGGATACGGTCGACATCGACGGCCGGCCCAAAGCGCTTCTGTCGGTCGTTCCGTTTATCGACGTGGATTTCACCTCCGCGGTTTATCCGTTCCCCAAGTTCACCATGGGGCAAACCAACTACCGGATCTACATCATCGATACGGAAACGGGCGAACGCTGCGTCTGGTTCCTGGGGACGACGCTGGACTCCTGGACGCTGATGGTGCCGCGTCATGCGTGGAACCTGCCGTGGTACGACGGGCGCGTCCGTTTCGATTGCGAGTTCGATGACAGGGACGGTCTGTACCGGCGCTATGAGATGACGACGGAAGCTCAGTGGGCACCGGCGAGCGTCCGGCTCACCCAGGAGAAGGGCGACGCCTTTCAGCTCGAGGGTTTTCCCGACACCGAATCCGGGCTGGTGTATCTCACTCACCCGCTGGCCGGTTTCTATCATCGCCGGGACGGCAAACTGGGGACCTACCGGGTCTGGCACGACCGCTTGAACGTCCAGTCGGGCCGACTGTTGTCGGCGGATTTCGGGCTCCTGTCCCGCGAGGAACTGGTGACCCATGACGAACAACAGCAGCCGCACAGCGTTCTGATCGAACCGGTCAACGAGTTTACGATTTACCTGCCGCCCAAGGTTCTTGCGTAGGTTAGGGCGAAGACATTGTCTTGAGCGCGAAACTCGGCAGATGCCCTGTTAATCTCTCCATAAACACGTGATGAAGCGATTGCCCCGGGCTCAGGTGGGCTCGCTTGTTTCAGCCGTTTTATCCAACAAAAGGTACCGCTTTGCAGTTCGAACTGGACCCGTTCAACGGCGTTATCATCCAAACGGACGTCATCCCGGAGGACGCCGGCGCTTTTCATCAATCGCTTCAGGACATCGTCACGTTCGCCCGCCGCGAGGCCAAGAACATCGTCTGGCTGACCCTGTCGATTCGCCAGTCGCACCTTGTGGCGATGGCTACGGATCTGGGCTTTGTGTTCCACAACTGCCAGGAAGACGAGCTGACCCTGATCCTGAAGGCGCCCACGACCGAGTTCGTGCCCTTCATCCCCACCCACACCATCGGCGCCGGCGCGATCGTGACAAACGGAGCGGGTCAGATCCTGGTGATCCGGGAACAGGGCATGACCGGCTTCAAGCTGCCGGGCGGCCACGTGGAGCTGGGGGAGCGCATCGAGGAAGCGGTGGTGCGGGAAGTCTGGGAAGAAACCGGTGTGGAGGCCGACTTCCAGTCCATCGTCGGCTTCACCACGCGCCATCCCTTCCGCTTCGGCAAGTCGAATCTCTATTTCGTGTGCCGGCTGGCGCCGACGTCTGAAACAATCGATATTCAGGACACGGACGAGATCGCCGAGGCCCGCTGGGTCGACTGGCACACCTACATCGCCGACCCCACCCATTCCCCCTTCAACCGCCAGATGGTGGCGCAACTGAGCCAGGCGGACGGGCTCAAGCCGTTCGAGCCGAGCCACAATACCGGGCCGTTCCGCAAGCACGAGACGTTCTTTGCCGATGGCGAGTGAGTGTTGGTGTTGGGGGGAGGCTTCCTGTCTACCCAAAATGGGTAAGATTTTGCCCATTTTGGGTATCAGGTTTGATCGTGTTGCGTTAGCTCAATCACGGCCAGTCGGATCTCTTCGGCAACGGCCAACAGGCTGGCCACGGTTGCCTCGTCAACATCGATGATACCTTCGTACTCCGCAAGGTTGCGCTTCCGATGGGCCTGGTCGACGACGCGCCACTTGGTAGCCGCGAGATTGAGTGTGTGCTGCAGACATTGAAATACGAGGTATCGATTATCCGACCGATAACCCAAATGGCGCAACGCCGCCAGGGATAAGGCGTGGGCCGCGTTGTATGACAGGTCAAAGCGGCTTTCCAGGCTTAGAGATGACAGGTTGGCGTCTTTCAGCCGGGTGCTGCCAGACTGGATCAATCCTTGGACCTCGCCTGAATCGGCCGCTTCATGGTGAAGCTTGCCGGTTCTGACAAGGTTATCCAGTGCTTCTGTATTCATCGATGCTTCCTTTCAACAGTATATAGGGTCCATCCAGGACCTTCGTCAGAAACGGATTGTTGCTCGTCCTGCGCTTATCAAACTCTTCGTGCTTGTAGAGCGTGGGATTGATGGGACGGCCAAGGGCGGATTCAACCGGCTCCACAGCTGCGAAAACGTCTTCCAGGGTCAGCGAGTCCGAGACGAGCATGAGGTCGATGTCGCTGTCGGCGTGGTCTGTCTTGCGCGCCACCGAGCCATAGATCAGCGCGAGGCTGATTTGGTCGGCAATCGATTGGAGAGCGTCTGCAATGTGCTGTTCTGGCCCCAGTATCTTGCCAACCAGTGACGATAATTCCGAATAGATGGGTGAGTTCACGTTGGCCTGGTAGCGTTTCTGACGCCCCAGCGTTCTGGCCCTGACGAGCCCGCTATCGACGAGGCGCTCCAATTCCCGTTGGACCGCACCGGACCCGGCATTCGCCTGGTCGATCAGCTCGGCAATGGAGAAGCCCTTTCCCTGGCTGGCAAAAAAAAGGCGCAGCATTTTTTGGCGGGTTTTCGAAAACAAGGCATCCGCCAGGCTCGTTCTCGAAGACCGGGTGTCATGTGTTGGCATCGTCATAAACCTGTTATACCCAATATGGGTAATTTTATACCCATATTGGGTATCCATCAAAACACCACCGTTTCTTTCGCCATTCCTGTCATGAGTTAGCCAATGCCGTGTCTATAATGACCCCAGCCCAACGCTCTCTGCTTTACATCGCATAACCGGAATCGATCCATGACGCTCGCTTTCATTGCCGTAATCGCCGGATTGGCCCTGCTGGTCTGGAGTGCCGACCGCTTTGTCGACGGGGCTGCCGCCAGTGCCCGCCATTTCGGGATGCCGCCCTTGCTGATCGGCATGGTGGTGGTGGGCTTTGGCACCTCGGCGCCGGAGATGGTGGTGTCGGTGCTGGCGGCCAGTCAGGGCAATCCGGGCATCGCCCTGGGCAACGCTTACGGCTCCAACATCACCAACATCGCCCTGATCCTGGGCCTGACGGCGGTCATCGCGCCGATTGCGGTGCATTCGCAGATCCTGCGCAAGGAGCTGCCGCTACTGGCGCTTGTCACCGCCCTCGCCGCCTGGCAGCTCTGGGACGGCCGCGTGACGCGGTTTGAAGCCATCGTCCTGCTGGTGGTGTTCGCCGGCCTGATGGGCTGGACGATCGTTCAGGGTATGCGTCAGAAGGCCGATCCGCTGGGCGGCGAGATGGCGCAGGAACTGGATGCCCGTCCCATGCCGCTCAACCGCTCGCTGACCTGGCTGGTGGTGGGCCTGGTGCTGCTGATCGTCAGCTCCCGCATCCTGGTGTGGGGCGCGGTGGAGATCGCCAGCGGCTTCGGCGTCAGTGACCTGATCATCGGTTTGACGATTGTCGCCGTGGGCACGTCGCTGCCCGAGCTGGCCTCGTCCGTGATCGCCACCCGCAAGGGCGAGCACGACCTGGCGCTGGGCAACGTGCTGGGCTCGAACCTGTTCAATACGCTGGCGGTGGTGGGGCTGGCCGGCGTGATCCAGCCTATGAGCGTCGGGCCGGAGGTGTTCTGGCGCGACATCATGGTGATGTCCGCCCTTACCCTGTCGCTGTTCGTGATCGGCTACGGGTTCCGCGGCCCGGGGCGGATCAACCGGTTCGAAGGGGCGGTGCTGATGGTCGCGTACGGCGCCTACACCGCCTACCTCATTACCACGGCGTTCTAGCGGACACTCACTGAAGCGTGGCTGGCTTCGTCGGCTCGCCGGCGTCCGCCTACCGGGCCGGATGCACCTGCTGCGAGTCTTCCGGCGCCTGGGCGCGGTCGTGCATGCCGTAGTCCCGGATCACCCCGGCCACCCGCAGCCGATAATCGGCGAAGTAGCTTTGGCGACCCTTGTGCTGCGCGCCACGGTGCACATCGAGTTGCCGCCACTGCCGGATGGCGGCTTCGTCCCGCCAGAAGGAGAGCGACAGTAGCTTGCCCGGCTGGGTCAGGCTTTCGAAGCGCTCGATCGACAGGAATCCGTCGATGGTTTCCAGGTGGGCGCGCAGGGCGGCGGCGGTGTCGAGGTAGGCCTGCCGGTGCCCGGCGTGGGGTTCCACTTCAAAGATTACGGCAATCATGGGGCGTCTCCTTGCGGGTGGGCCGCCACGCCCAGGGTGCTGTCGACCGTCTCCACAAACGTACGTTCCTCCTTCAGGATGAAACGCTGTTCCTGGGCGAGGGTGAAGTTGGCGCGGCCTGCCTCGTCCGTTTTCAGGCGTCGCCGGTAGGTTTCGTAGTCGGCCAGACTGGCAAAGGCGATCAGGCCCCAGGCGACGTTGTTGGTGCCTTCGTGCGGCAGGAAGTAGCCCACCAGGTGGCCACCGCAGCGGGGAATGATCTGTCCCCAGTTTGCGGCATATTGCCGGAAGGCGTCGCTCTGGAACGGATCGATTTCATAGCGGATGATACAAGTGATACTCATGGACCGTTTCCCTGTGAGGTATTGGACAATGACGACGCTAGCACCCGACCACCGCCTGACGATTCGACCCGGATCGAACCATGGCTGAGGGACCGAACATCGTCCGTGTCGCGGCACTGATCGGTGACAACGCCCGGGCCGCGGCGCTTTCCACGTTGATGTCAGGCTGTGCGCTGACCGCCACCGAACTGGCCGACAACGCCGGCGTGACCCGCCAGACCATGAGCTCGCACCTGGCCAAGCTGCTTGGGGCCGGCCTGCTCCACGTCGTCCACCAGGGACGGCATCGCTACTATCGGCTGGCGGGTGCGGATGTGGCGCAGTTGCTGGAATCCCTGATGGGCATGACGGCCATCGCCGAGGACCAGCGTCCGCGGACCGGCCCCCGGGATCACGCCCTGCGCAAGGCGCGCATCTGTTACGACCACCTGGCCGGCGAGATGGGCGTCTATGCCTTCCACGGCATGCTGGAGAATGGTGTGCTGCGGGAGGGACGTGGCGGGCTTCGTCTGACCGATCACGGCCAGTTGTGGTTCCGGCAACTGGGGATCGACACCGACGCGTTGGCCCGCACAAAACGCACCTTCTGTCGCGCCTGTCTGGACTGGAGCGCGCGTCGGGATCATCTGGCCGGTGCGCTGGGCGCGGCCTTCCTCGACCGGATCGAAGCCCTGGGCTGGGCGCGCCGCCTGGAAAACTCCCGGGTGATTGTCTTCAGCGATTCCGGGGAGCGTTCCCTGCGGAACCTGATGGGCGGGGAAGATCGCGAACCCGAGCCGCCCATCCGCTGTGTGCGCTGAGTCGGATACCGGTTTCGCCATCGCCGCTGCGGAGCTATAACCGTTATTGGGTGCCCGGAAGTGCAGACCGCGCCGTGTCGCGGACCCGTACGCGGTCCGGGCGATGCGGTGATGCAAAGGAGGCCATCATGCCCCTGCTCAAGCGACTGCCCCGTCCCGTTGGGCTGCTGGCCGTCCTGTTATTGGCGCTCGTGCTGGTGATCGGCTGCGCGGCCCTGCCGTCGCTGGAAAACCGCGAGCCGTCGTGGGCGCTGCCGCAGGACCAGGCGCGGGAGACGCGCATCGGTCGCAGCGCGAGCGAGCCGCTGGCGGCGCATCCGGGGCTTGCGGGCATCCATCCTCTGCCCAACGCCCGGGAGGCGTTTGCCACTCGCGTGTTGATGGCGCAAATGGCGGATCGGACGCTGGACGTGCAGTACTACATCTGGCGGGCGGACACCACCGGGCTGCTCCTGCTGGATGCCCTGATCCAGGCGGCGGATCGTGGGGTGCGCGTGCGGCTGCTGCTGGACGACATGAATACGGCGGGTATGGACCCGCTGCTGCGCGCCGCTGATGCCCACCCCAATCTGGATCTGCGCCTGTTCAATCCGTTCGTGGTGCGCTCGGCCCGCTGGATGGGGTTCGTGTCCGACTTCTCGCGGCTGAACCGGCGCATGCACAACAAGTCTTTTACCGCCGATAACCTGATCTCGGTGGTCGGCGGGCGCAACGTGGGCGACGAGTACTTCGGCGCCACCGAGGACGTGCTGTTCAGCGACCTGGATGTGATGGTCGCGGGGGAGGTGGTTTCGGAAGTGTCCTCGGATTTCGACCGTTACTGGGGCAGTGCCTCGTCTTACCCGGCCGAACTGATCCTCGGCGCAGCGTCGCAAGTGGATCGCGACCATCTGGATGACGCCATACGAGGGGTGCGCCAGACTGAGCGGGCCCGGGACTATCTGCGCGCCGTCGAACGCTCCGATTTCGTGCAAGAGGTCCGGGAGAGTGATCTTCAACTGGAGTGGGCCCGGACGCGCGTCTTCAGCGATGCGCCGGGCAAAGGGTTGGGCTACGTGGAAGAGGACGGCCTGCTGTCGAGCCAGTTGTCGGAGACGATCGGGCCCGTAAATCGGCAGTTCAACCTGGTATCGCCCTATTTCATACCGACCGAGACCGGTGTTGCCGCGCTGCGCCGCATGACCGAACGCGGTATCCGGGTGCGGGTGCTGACCAACTCTCTCAGCGCGACCGACGTCGCCATTGTCCACTCGGGCTATGCGCGCTACCGGGAGGATCTGCTGGAAGCGGGCATCGAACTGTACGAGATGAAACCGTTGCCCGAGCACGCCGAGATGGCCAGGACCATCGACTCCGTGGGCGCTTCGGCCACGAGCCTGCATGCCAAGACCTTCGAAGTGGACGGCAACTGGGTATTTGTGGGCTCCTACAACTTCGACCCGCGCTCCAATGACCTGAATACCGAGCTGGGCTTTTTGATCGAAAGCCCCAACCTGGCCCGCCAGCTGGTCGCGACGTTCGATGAAACCGTGCCCAAGCTGGCCTACCGCGTCCGCCTGGACGACGACGGCGACCTCTACTGGACCAGCGAAACCGACGATGGCACCGAACGCTGGGACACCGAGCCCGGCACCGGCTGGTTCAAGCGGTTCAGCGTGGGGTTTTTCTCGCTGTTGCCGATTGAGGGGTTGTTGTAGGCGGGGAGGCGAAGACGCTGCTCCCGATCATGCGGCGTTGAACTCGCCTTGTTCGCGAATCCAGGCAGGATGTCCATCGATCGCCGATACACTCCGCTCTTTCATCCGACTCCTGCCTCCCTACTGCCCGTGGCGATGCTGAAAGCCGTCGGCTAATGCGCCCGCTTGATGAAATCGGTTATCGTTATCATCTTGCTGCTTGATGTTGATATGTTATAACATCCGTCGCCTGTTTTCTGTCGGATGGAGCCTCACACATCGATGTCTGGACGATTTGCTACGGATAGGCCGTTTTGGCGCTGCCTGTTGGGGATGATCGGCCTCTGCCTGCTGGCCGGCTGTTCCCCCAACCAGGACCCGGACCAGCTCACCCTGGGCGGGCCCTTCGAATTCACCAGCCAGGATCCGTCCCGGGATGGCTACGTCTACACCCGCATGCAGGTGGCGGAAACCCTGCTCGATGTGGACGACCAGGGCAACTTCCTGCCGGGCCTCGCCACGGACTGGCACGCCAGTGACGACGGCCTGACCTGGACCCTCACGCTGCGCGATGGGGTGCGCTTCCATGACGGTACGCCGATGGACGCCGCCGCCGTGGTCAACGCCCTGCGCATGGCGCGTCTCAAGCCCGGCGTGATCGCCAAGGCGCCCATCGAAGGAATCGAGGAAGCGGGCCCGAGCACGGTGACCGTCACGCTCGCCCGCCCCTACGCGCTGCTTCCGGCCGTGCTGGCGCATTTCTCCGCCGCGATCCTGTCTCCGGCGTCCTTCCACGGTGAGGGTCAGGTGGACTGGATGTACGGCACCGGGCCCTACCAGATCCGATCCTTCGAGCCGCCCCACAGCCTGGTAGTTGAGCGCTTCGACGACTACTGGGGCGAGCCGGCCCACATCGAGAGCGCCGCCTACCTCACCGGCCACCGCGCCGAGAGCCGGGCGCTGCAGGTGATGGCGGGTCAGACCGACATTATCTACACCCTGGACCCGGCCAGCCTCGACCTGCTCACCCGGCACGAAGACGTGGCTGTTCACTCCGACACCATTCCGCGCACCATCCAGATCAAGCTCAACGCCAGCCACCCGTTCATGGCCGAGCGCGACGCCCGGCGGGCGATGAGCCTGGCGCTGGACCGCGCCAGTCTGGTGCGCCAGGTGATGCGCGTGCCGGACTCCCAGGCCAACCAGCTGGCGCCCCCGGCGATGGCCGACTGGCACCGGGACGACCTGCCCGAGCTGGCGCACGATCCGGAACAGGCGCGGCAACTGCTGACGGGGCTGGGATGGACGCCCGGCGACGACGGCATCCTGCAGCGCGACGGCGAGCGCTTCGAGCTGGAGATGATCACCTACGCCGACCGGCCGGAGCTGATGGTGATTGCCACGGTGGTGCAGGCCCAGTGGCGGGACGTGGGCATCGATCTGTCGGTCCAGGTGGTCAATGCCAGTGCGATTCCGCGCAAGCATCTGGACGGCAGCCTGGAGACGGCGGTGGTGGCCCGTAACTACGGCAACATAGCCGATCCCCTCGGTGTATTCCTCGCCGATTACGGCGACGGCGGCAGCGGCGAATGGGGTGCCATGGGCTGGCACAACGATGACGTGCCGGCGTTGCTGAAGGCCATGCAGGCCACCACCGATCCGGCGGTCTATCGCCGGGACGCCCAGCGGGTGTCCGCCATTCTCGCCGCCGAGATGCCGGTGATTCCCCTGGCCTACTACACCCAGCAAACCGCGGTGTCCGACCGGGTGCTCGACTTCAGTTTCGATCCCTACGAGCGCAATTACCGTCTGTCCGAGATGAGGTTCCAGGAACAATGATCGCGATTCTGCTCAAACGGCTCGGGCAGGCGGCCTTCGTGGCCTGGGCCGTGGGTACTGTCAGCTTTCTGATGATGCGGATGATGTCCAGCGACATGGCCTTCCGCATCGCCGCCGGCCGCTACGGCTACGACAACGTGGACTCAGCCGCCGCCCGGGCGGTCAGCGAGGAACTGGGGCTGGACCGCTCGGCCTGGGAGCTCTACCTGGAGTGGCTGCGGGATCTGCTGCACTTCAATCTGGGGGACTCCCTGGTCAGCGGCCTGCCGGTGGCGCACGAGGTGGGCCATTTCCTGGGCCACAGCCTGTTCCTGGCGTTCGTCGCCCTGGTGCTGGCGGCCCTGCTGGCGCTGCCGGTGGGCATTTACTCGGCGGTCCGCGCCCACGGCTGGTTCGACCGGCTGGCGCTGTTCGCCTCCACCATCCTGCGGGCGCAGCCGGTGTTCGTCATCGGCCTGATCCTGCTGCTGGTGTTCGCCCTGGAGCTGAAGCTGCTGCCGGTGGCAGGCTTCTACGACCTGCGCTTCGTGGTATTGCCGGCGGTGGCGCTGGCACTCGCCCTGGCGGCGGTGTCCAACCGCGTGGTGCGTCACAGCGCCTTCGACGTGATCCATTCCGCGTTTTTCCGCTTCGCGCGGGTCAAGGGCCTGAGCTATGGCCAGACCTTTGCCCGCCATGGCCTGCGCAATATGGCGGTGCCGGTGATCGCGTTCATGGGCATCCAGCTGGTCAGCCTGATCGAGGGCATCGTGATGATCGAGTCCCTGTTCTCCTGGCCCGGCATCGGCCACGGCCTGGCCCACGCCATCTTTTCCCGGGATGTCCCCATGATCCAGGGCGCCGCGCTGGCCATGGGGCTCATCTTCGTGGGGCTGAACCTGGTGATCGACATCGCCTGCTACGTTATTGATCCGCGCGGGAGGGCACAGGCATGAATGGAGCGCAAGACGCCGTGAGCGAGACGGGTTCAACCATGAGCGGGGCCCGCCTGGCCTCGAATGGCAGCCGGACGTCCGTGCGCCGTGTGTGGGCCCACCTGGCCACCGGCCAGAAAACCGGCGCCCTCATGATTGGCGCGCTGATCCTGTTCGCCTTGCTGGAGGCACTGCTGCACCCGGCTGACCCGGCGTTGCAGAACCTGGACAACACCTTCGCCGCCCCCAGTTGGGGCGAACCGCTGGGCACCGACCAGTTCGGCCGCAGCATGTTGGCGCGCATGGGCGAGGCGGTGCGGATCTCCATGTTCCTGGGGCTGCTGTGTACCCTGTCCTCCGCGCTGGTGGGCGTGGGCCTCGGCGTGCTGGCGGGTTGGCGCCAGGGCGCGGCGGATCGCCTGGTGTCCTTCTTCGTCAACATCCTGCTGGCGCTGCCGGGGCTGGTGCTGATCCTGCTGATGGCGGCGCTGGCGCCGGGATCGCTGACCATGCTCTACGTGGCCATCTCGCTGGTGCTCTGGGTGGAGTATTTCCGGGTGGTGCGGGCGGTGACCCGCACGGCGGTGGCCTCGCCCCAGATGCAGGCGTCGCGCATGCTCGGCTTTGGCACGCTGTATTGCTTCAAGCGCCACGTGTGGCCGGCCATCGTCACGCCGGTGCTGACCCTGGCGGCGTTCGGCGCGGCCAACTCGATCCTGGCGTTGGCGGCGGTGGGCTTCGTCTACGTCGGCCTGCAACCACCGACGGCGGAACTGGGCCTGATGATGGTGGAGCTGTTCCCCTACTACAGTGACGCGCCCTGGGTATTGGCCCAGCCGGTGCTGGCCGTCTTCCTGATGATCTTCGCCTTCAACCTGCTGGCCGGGAGGGCCCGTCGATGACCGCGCTGTTCGAGCTAGAGAACCTGACCGTGCGCGCCGCCGACGCGGTGCTGGTGGACGACCTGTCCCTGCAGCTGCATCCCGGCGAGCGCCTGACCATTCTTGGCGAGACCGGCGCCGGCAAGAGCGTGCTGGCCCAGGCCATTATGGGGCTGCTGCCGTCCGCCTTGCGCCAGAGCGGGCGGGTCACGGTGGACGGCCAGGACCTGTCCGGCCTGAGCGCCAGGGCTCTGCACCGACTCTGGGGCCGCACCCTGACCATGCTGCCCCAGGAACCCTGGCATTCGCTGGACCCGCTGATGCGTGGCCGCCAGCAAGTGGCAGAGGTACACGAATGCGTCGCCGGCGAGGCCGAGGAAGCCGCCGCAGCGCTGGCGGACAAGGATCTGGCCGGTGTGGGCCTGGCCGACGATGGCGCCAAGTACCCGTTCGAACTGTCCGGCGGCATGGCCCAGCGGGTCGCCTTCTGCGCCGCCACCGCCGGCGGGGCCCGGCTGCTGCTGGCGGACGAGCCCACCAAGGGATTGGACGCCACCCAGCGCGACAACCTGGCGGCCCTACTCAACGAGCACGCCGACAGCGGTGGTGCGGTGCTGACCATCACTCACGACATCGACGTGGCCCGGCAACTGGGCGGGCGGATGATCGTCATGCGTCAGGGGCAGGTGGTGGAGACCGGCGACGCGGACGCGGTGTTGCGTGCGCCGCAATCGGACTACGCCCGTGAGCTGATGGCGGCATCGCCTCGACACTGGCCGGAGTCGGCCCCGCCGGCGGGCGATCGGGCCGCCGGCGAACCGGTTATCCGCGCCCGGGGGCTGTCCAGGCAGCGTGGCGGCCGGCAGCTGTTCGAGGGGCTGGACCTGGACGTGCGCGCCGGTGACGTCGTGGGCGTTGTCGGCGACAGCGGCTGCGGCAAGAGCACCCTGGGCGACACCCTGCTGGGCCTGCTCCCGCCGGATGCCGGTGAGGTGCTGCGGGTGCCGGGCATCGCCGCCCACCGCTACCAGAAGCTGTTCCAGGACCCGCCCGCCGCGTTCGCACCCGGCGTGCCCCTGGGCGTGCTGTTCGACGACCTGATCGCCCTGCACCGGCTCGATGCCAGTCGCCTGCCGCCGCTGATGGAACGCCTGCGCCTGCGACCGGAACTGCTGCAGCGCCCCGCGTCCGAAGTGTCCGGCGGTGAGTTGCAGCGCCTGGCCATCGCCCGCGCCATGCTGCTGGACCCGGTGTTCCTGTTCGCCGACGAGCCGGTATCCCGCCTCGACCCGATCACCTCGAAGGAGATCATCGAGCTGCTGTGTGAACTGGCCCGCGAGCACGACTGCGCGGTGCTGCTGGTCAGTCACGATGCCGATGTGGTGGACAGGGTCTGCCATCGCGTGTTGCGCTTTTAGCCGGATCGTTCAGAATCGGACGTTTCCGGGCCTGCAGCCCGGCCAACGACAGGGGAACGTCATGAGCGATCTGAAAGCGGTCGAGATCAAGGCTTTCGTCCCGGCCCGGGACTTCGAGCTGTCCAAGCGCTTCTACACGGATTTCGGGTTCACCATGGCGTCGGATACCGGCGGCGTCGCCTACTTCCATGTGGGCGAGTGCAGCTTCCTGCTCCAGGACTTCTACGATCGGGCGCTGGCGGAAAACCTGATGATGCACCTGCTGGTGGAAGACGTGCAGGCCTGGCGCCAGGGGGTCGGAGACAGCGATCTCGCCGGCCGCTATGGCGTCACGGTGGGCGACGTGACCGAACAGCCCTGGGGCATGCTCGATTTCGTCGTGTCCGACCCCAGCGGCGTGCTCTGGCGGGTTGCCCAGAACCTCTGATCCATCGGCTGTACAGGGACGCGCCATGCACTATCGACCCATGACCCTCGACGACTACGACGGTGCCCTCCGGCTCTGGCAGGAAATGGCCGGCGTGCGGCTGCGCGATGCGGACTCGCGTGACGGCATCGGCCGTTACCTCCGGCGCAATCCCGGGCTCAGCATCGTGGCACTGGACGGGGACCGCATCGTCGGCACCGTCATGGCCGGCCACGATGGCAAGCGCGGGTACATCCAGCATCTGGCGGTGTCGGAAGCGTATCGCCGTCAGGGCATCGCCACTCGGCTGGTGGCGGATTGCCTGGCCGCACTGAAACGCGAGGGCATCCTCAAGTCCCATGTCATGATCCTGCAGGACAACGAGCGCGGCCAGGCTTTCTGGAGCCGTCTGGGCTGGCAGCGGCGTGATGATGTGGCGCTGTATTCGTTTATCAACGGTGGCAGCGACAACTCGTGAGCCATGTGGGCGGCGGCCAGGAAGGGCCCACGCCGGGATTCGGCGCGGGCCGGAGCAGCGGCTAGATCTGATTCGAGTCGAACAGGTAGCGCTTCCGCGCGTACGCGGTGTCCACATCCTCGGGAAAGTCGTGCTGTGATGTCACCACGACCGTTACGTCGGGTTCCAGACGGGTTTCCCGGCTGGCCGGGCCGGCGGCGGTGTCGCCCATCGTGTCGTGGATGACTTCGATCTCGGCCGGCGCTGTGTAGGCGTGCGGCTCGGTGCGGGTTTCGTTACCCGGGTCGGCCCTGTCCTCCGCCAGGGCCAGGCCCGCCGTGAACATCAGCAGGCCGGAGCCCAGCAGTGACCGGGTTGCGTATCGCTTCATGACTGGATCCTCCATCGTTGCCAGGGGTGTCGCTCCCGACGGGAATGCGCTTCCGGAGCGATGAGTATTGGACAGCGGGCAACGGCGGGGATTGCGCGGCAGATATTAAAGGTTGATCATGATTTGATCACAAAAGCATCACCTGGATGGCCGCGATCAAATAACGGACGCTCCGTTCGGTACATCGCTTGGCTCATGTCGACGATTGCGGTTGTTCATGACATTTCGCTATGGTTTCGCGTTCGAAACTGACGCAATCAGGACATGGCCGCCGGCCGCAGAGAGGGACATCCGATGATCGCACGATTCTGGAGAGGCTGGACGAGCCATGCCAACGCCGACCGCTACGAGAGGCTGTTCCGGGATACGGTGCTGCCCCGGGTGACTGACGGCGTGACCGGCCTGAAAGGCACCAATCTGCTGCGCCAGGATGCCGGCCGCGAAGTGGAATTCACCACCATCTTCTGGTTCGACTCGCTGGCCGACGTGAAGACGTTCGCCGGCGACCACTTCCTTGAAGCCGTGGTGCCGGGCGAGGTCCAGGCGCTGATGTGCCGTTTCGAGCACTGGGTGCAACACCACAACGTGGTGCTGTAAGAAACCTCTGATCGAGCCCTGGATCGCCGCTGTGCGTTCCTGAGTCGCCCTAGCCCAGCAATGGTGGCAGCAGCACGCCTTGCCAAAGGGCATCGCGGTAACGCTCGCGGAACCAGCCCAGGTGACCGATGCGTTGTTCGCCGACAGCCTGCGGCGCAATGTGTTGCAGGTCGACGGCGGTGCCGCGAAAGAACCCGTGTAAGGATTCCACGTTGCGCCGGGACATCATCTCGTCGTCGGTAAACGCCACACCCGTGATGGGCACACGGACGCCCGCGAATTGATCCGCCATGGCCGCCCCTTCGGCCCCCACCGCGTAATCCGGATTCAGGCACCAGCGGCGCCACTGGCGCATCACGTTGGGCGGCAGATCCCCCACCATGTTCAGACGGGTACCCGGGAAATACCCCAACGTTGCGACCAGCGCCGGCCCCAGGCCGTACCAGAGCAGCCAGGCCACCCGCTTCGTCGGCGGTGAGTTCTCACGCCAGTAGCCGCTGCCGCAGGCGACCGTCACGGCCCGTTCCAGCTGGTTGATGTTGGGTGTCATGCCCAGCAGCTGGCCGCCGACACTGTGCCCGACCCAGCGCAGGTCGGCGTCCGGATAGCGCGCCCGGGCGAATTCGATCAGGGCGTGAGCGTCGAATCGGCCCCAGTCGATGATGTCCGTGGGACAGTCCCGCAGGTGCCCATCCAGCGAGGCGCCGGTGCCGAAATAGTCAAAGGTGATCGCGGTCGCGCCGTTGGCCTGCAGGAAGCGGGCGAACTTCTCGTAGCAGTGTTGGCCCACGCCCATGGCGCCGGCGACGATGACCACGGCGCGCGGGTGCGGCGCCTCGAACAGGCGCAGCGTGATGTGCCGGTTGTCGCCGGTCTCGAGTCGCATCTCCAGGCGTTCGCCCGGTTGTGGCATCTGGGTGTGGGCGCTCATCGGGTGTCCCTCGCTGTTCGTGTGGTTGTGGGTTGTTTCAGCCCGCTCAGAACTCGTTCACCAGTCGATTCAGGAAGCGCAGGATGACCTGCATTTCCGCGTCGCTGAAACCGTCGCTCAGGGCGTCGTTGAACTGGCGGACCAGCGGCCGGGCGGCGTCGATCCGGCTGCGGCCGAGTTCCGTCAGGTACAGCCGGGTGGCGCGTTTGTCCTGCTCGCAGGGGCGCCGCTCGATCAGGCCGTTCTGCGCCATGCGGCCGGTCAGCCCGGTCAGGGCCGAGTTGTTCAGGTGCAGGCCGTGGGCAACCTCCTTGAGTAGGCAGCCTTCGTTTTCCCCGATCAGGAACAGCGCGCCCAGTTGGGTGACGGAAATGCCCAGGGCCGACTCGGTCCGCTGGTCGGCGACGTTGTAGACCCGCTGGCGGGCCATGTTGAGCAGGTAGAACAGGCGTTGATCCATGGGCAATCTCAATTTATTCCGTATGTGAAATAAAATAATCCACATGTGGACTAAATGGCAAGCCCATGACTACGGGCATGGCGAGGGACAGCGAATGGAAAGGGCTGGGCATGGAGAGCGCCGGGAATGACGACGATCCGGGAAAAGGGACTACGCTGGAAGGCAGGACGGTTACGCAAACAGGAGAGCGAGACCATGGCCCTGACCCGCGGTTACCGGCAACTGGTGGACGATGCCCAGGCGCGCATCCGCACCCTGACGCTTGCGGAGGCCGCCGAGCGGCTGGCGGATGCGGACACCGTGTTCGTCGACATCCGCGACGTGCGCGAGCTGCAGCGGGAAGGCCGCATCCCCGACGCCCTCCACGCCCCGCGCGGCATGCTGGAGTTCTGGGTGGACCCGGACAGCCCCTATTTCAAACCGGTGTTCGGCTCGGGCAAGACGTTCGTGCTGTTCTGCCAGTCCGGCTGGCGCTCCAGCCTGGCCACCGCCACGCTGCAGGACATGGGGCTGGCGCCGGTGTGTCATATCGACGGCGGCTTCGCGGCGTGGAAGGCCGCCGGGTTGCCGGTGGCGGCGTATTCGCGATCATCCCGGGCGTAGCGGCGATGTCGCGGACGAATGGCGTGGTGGGCGCGCGCCGAAGGTCACTTCACGCTGTCGAGGATCTCCCCCAGGAACGGCTTGTGGGCATCGATCTCGTCCCGACTCAGTCCGTTCATCTCGTAGGGAAATACCAGCCAGTCTTCGGACTGGTGCAGGCAGAAGTCCGGTTCCCGGCCGATGCGTCCGGCGCTGGGGCGCTGGTACAGGGTGGCGATGCGGGTGTCGGTGGGCATGTTGCGCTTGAGCTGCCCTTCCAGGCGCTGTAGCACGGCGGCGATGCTATAGCCGGTGCTGAAGACGTCGTCGACAATCAACAGGCGGTCGTCGCGGTTGAGGTTGTCCAGCAGATAGTGAGTGCCGTGGACGCGGATGTTCTCTTCCGGCGCGGACACCATGGCGTCGTAATCGTGCATGCCGCGGTAGGACGTGCGCAGGGCAATGTGATCGGTCTCCACCCCAAGTGTCTGCAGGCACTCCTGCACGTAGATGCCGATGGCGCTGCCGCCGCGCCACAGGCCGACGATGAAGTTGGGCCGGAAGCCGCTCTCGAACACCTTGACCCCGAGTCGGAAGGCGTCCTCGATCAGCGCCGACTCCTGCAGGAAGCGGCGGGGGCGTTCGGGGCGGTTCGAGGCGGTGTTGTTGTCAGTCATGGTATCGGGTTATCCACAGGCGTGTCGGGTTTGCCGGAGCGATCCGTTTGATGGGATCATGGCGATCTTCACTAAACAGTAACGGTGCCATGGCAGACAAACAATACATCAGCGCGCAGGGCTTGCTGGAGGATTCCTTTCGGCTGGGGGCCCAGATCCTCAATTCCGGCTTCCGCCCGACGTTCATGATTGCGGTCTGGCGCGGCGGCGCGCCGATTGGCATCGCGGTGCAGGAGTTCCTCGATTTCCACGGTGTGGAAACCGACCACATCGCCATTCGCACCTCGTCCTACCACGGCATCGACCAGCAGAGTAAGACGGTGCGCGTGCACGGCCTGAACTACCTGGTCAAGCACGTCACCCACGAAGACTCGTTGCTGATTGTCGACGACGTGTTCGACACCGGCCGCTCGGTGGAGGCGATCATCGCCGAGTTGCGCCAGCGGGCGCGCCTCAACACGCCCCACGATATCCGCGTCGCGGTGCCCTACTACAAGCCCGATCGCAACGAGGTGGGCTGGGCGCCGCAGTATGTTGTCCATGAGACCGACGCCTGGCTCAAGTACCCGCACTCCCTGGAAGGCCTGTCGGCGGACGAGATCGCCCGCAACCGGCCCGAACTGTACGAAATCCTGGCACCGCACCTGCCGGCTGCGGAGTAGGCGCGCGCGCTCTCAGGCGCAGAGCGTCATGCGCCCGCGGTTTCGGCGTCCCGGCTCTTGGCGAGTTTGTGCTCGTCTTCGCTGACGCCAATTTTCCAGTAGCTGGAGACGTACAGGCTCCGGCGCCCCACCTCTTTTTCCTGTTTGAAGTGCTTGCGCAGGTTGCGCATGCTGGTGAACTCGCAGGCGGCCCAGACCGACGGCTCGCCGTCCAGCCACGCCAGTTGGCGCACGCGGTTCAGCAGCGTCTGGCCATCGGCATCCGGCGTGGGATTGACCACCCAGTGCAGCTCGACGTTTTCGGGATGGTCCAGTTCCTGGATGTCGGCCTCGTCCACCACTTCGATCACCGCGTAGCCACGGGCATCGGCGGGCATCAGTTCGAGGTTGACGCTCATCGCCGGCAGCGCGGTCATGTCGCCGGCCAACAGGAACCAGTCCGCTTCCGGATCGACCAGCTTGCGGGCGCCCGGGCCGCCGATCAGGATGCGGTCGCCGGGTTGGGCGGCTTGCGCCCAGCTTGAGGCGGGGCCTTCGGTGTCGTGGACCATGAAGTCCACGTCGATTTCGTCAGCGCGCTGATGGCGGATAGTGTAGGTGCGCATCATGGGGCGTTGACCTTCCCCTCGGGGAAACACCAGCTTGATGTAGGCGCTGGCCTGGTCGGTGGGGAACTGGGCCATGTTGTCGCCGCCCAGCGTGACCCGCAGCATGTGCGGGGTGACGGGCGTGGTGCGGATGACTTCAAGTTCGCGCGGTGCCGGTTTAGGCATGAATCGGGTCTCCTTTTACGGATTCGGGGCCGGTGTCGCTGTCATCGTCTCTCTCATCATTAGGGTCACCGTCACTCGCGCCTGCACCGATCGTGGCCAGGTTGTCTGCCATGGTGTTGGCGAGGTGAACGAAGGCGTCGATGTCGGCCGGGTCCAGATCACGGGTCATCTTTTCGGTCGTCTGGATTTCCAGGGCGTGGAGCCGGGCAATAATGGCTTCGCCGCGAGTGGTCGGGCGCAGCAGCTGGCTGCGGCCGTCTTCCGGGTGAGCGTCCTTGCGGATCAGCTCCTCGGCCAGCAGCTCCTTCAGGACGCGGGTGATCTGGGCCTTGTCGCGGAGCATACGCTGGGCAATGACCTGGGCGGTACAGTCCGGGTTTTTCCAGATCACTTTGAGCACCCGGATGTGAGTCATCGGCAACGGCAGGTCCGCGTCCTGGACGGCGCGGCGCATTTCCGACTTGAACCCGTGCATCAGGCGATGCATGGGCTCGCTGATCGAGGTCAGGGACATCGGCGTCTCCATGTGGTTGATACTGTCAACGATAATGATGATGGTTGACAGTGTCAATCAGTGACGCCGTAAGGAATTGCCCGGATCAAAAGCCCCGCCAGGCGGTGGTCGGCGGGGCGTGTGGCGTCAGACGTGCAGGGTGCCGGGATCCTCGTCCTCGTCTTCGTCGATGGATTCGATGCTCAGTTCCATCGGGCCGGCGCTACGGGCTTGCGGCTTGGTCTCGGCCGGCGCCGCCACGCTCTCGCCGCTGGCCAGCTTGATGCGCAGGCGCAGGTTGTTGGGGGAGTCGGCGTTGGCGATGGCGTCGTCCAGGCTGATGCGGTTGTCCATGTAGAGCTTGAACAGCGCGGCGTCGAAGGTCTGCATGCCCAGGTTTTCCGACTTCTCCATGATCTCCTTGATCTCGGGCAGGCGGTTCTTGAGGATCAGCTCCTGGATGGTCTTGGTGCCCAGCAGGACTTCCACGGCCGCGCAGCGCTTGCCGTCCACGGTGGGGATCAGGCGCTGCGAGACAAAGCCACGGATGTTCTGGGCCAGACTCATCAATAGCGCCGGGCGTTTCTCGTCCGGGAACAGGTTGATGATCCGCTCCAGCGCCTGGTTGGCGTTGTTGGCGTGCAGGGTGGAGATGGCCAGGTGGCCGGTTTCGGCGAATTCCAGGGCGTGTTCCATGGTCTCGCGGTCGCGGATCTCGCCGATCAGGATCACATCCGGCGCCTGGCGCAGGGTGTTCTTCAGGGCATTGCGGAAGCTGCGGGTGTCCACGCCCACCTCGCGCTGGTTGACGATGGATTTCTTGTGCTTGTGCACGTACTCCACCGGGTCTTCGATGGTAATGATGTGGCCGCCGACAGACGAATTGCGCAGGTCGATCAGCGACGCCAGCGACGTGGACTTGCCCGAGCCGGTGCCGCCCACGAACAGGATCAGCCCGCGCTTCTCCATTACCAGGTCTTTCAGCACTTCCGGCAGGCCCAGGTTGTCGAACTGCGGGATTTCGGTGTTGATGTTCCGGGCGACGATGGCGACTTCGTTGCGCTGCTTGAAGACGTTGACCCGGAACCGGCCCACGCCGGGAATGGAGACGGCCAGGTTCATTTCCAGCTCGCTGGAGAAGGTTTCTTTCTGCTCGGAGTCCATCAGCTCCATGGCGATGGCTTCCACCTGGCCGGCGCTCAGGGACTGCTGTGAGAGCGGCTTGAGCTTGCCCTGGAACTTGGCGCTGGGCGGCGCGCCGGTGCTCAGGTAGAGGTCGGAACCGTCATGCTTGGCGAGAACGTTGAGGTACTTGTCGATGGGCGTGGCCACGGCGAATGTCCTTTCTGTGAGCGCGCGCCGGGGCGGTTGTCGCCGGCGGCGCAGAAATCGGTTTTCCAGGACTTTCGAGTATTGGCAGGAGGCTGTCGCGGTACAAGACACCCTTTGTAACGGTCGGTGCCGTCACGTATCCCGGCGGCGCACCGGGATACGTGACCGTATGGTGGGTTATTGGCGGTATACGGCCTGAATGGCGCTGAACTGGATGGGAACCACCATGTTGCCGCCGTACATCCGCCGCTGCAGCTTCAGACGCTGGCCTTCGACGCCCTGAATCCGGCCTTCGACCGTTTCGCCGCTGGTCAGGGTGATGCGCACGGACTGGTTCCTGTGGTCATCGAGCGTGTTCAGCGGCAACGGTTTGGGCGTGTTGTCCGCCGCCGGCTGCCGGGTCGCCGTCGTGGCCTCGGTGACGGCCGGCTCGCTCGTTTGCGGGGCGGCCTGCGCGGTGGCGCTGTCGTCTTTGTCCGGTAGCGCCGCCTTGGTGATCTGGAAGGGCTTCAGGTTGCCGTCCACACCGACTTTGGGGTTGAGGCGGCCGCTGAGGTAGTCCGGATCCTGGCTGAGATTCCGGTCCGCCGAAGTCAGGGGCGGGTAAGGCTCAATGGAAAGCGTCAGTGTGCTGCCCGGGTTCTCGAAGTAGGTCTTGTAGGTCTGCCTGAGGGAATCGCTGGGCGCCATGCCATACTCGGCCCACACCGTCTCCCAGGCTTGCAGGTGATGCGTGCGGAAGGCGGCCAGGTCCATATCGGTTCTTTCGGCACAGACTTCCTGGCTGCGCATGTTGAATCCGTTATCGTCTACAGTGACCTTGGCGGACTTGAGCGCCGCCCCCATGGCTGCGGCGCCCAATGCTGTACTGCCCTCAAGGCTACTCCCCGGGTCGATGGCAAGATTCAGTTGAAGGTTAGTCTGGTCGCGGAAGTCGGCACCCAGAGTGAAGGCCAGGCTGTCCCGGGAATCGTTGAGCTGATAGGCGAGTGTCAGGTCGATGACGTCCTGCTGATACCCCATATCCAGCTGTTCGGAAGCACTGAACGTCTGTTCGGATCCGCAACCGGCCAGGCTCAGGCGGGACGGGAAGCTTTGCTCGCCCTTTTGCGCCAGCATCTGGCGATACAGGGGGCCATCCAGATCGATCGTAATGCCTTCCAACCGCAGCGCCAGGTGGTCCGGCACCTCGCCGTCACGAAGCTTCTGTTTCAGGTTATAGAGCACCCAGGGGTTGCCGGTTTCCAGTGCAACCCGGTCGATATGGACCTGGTCGGAAATCGCATGGGGATAGAAATCGATCTGGTTGACGGCCACGCTGCCGTCCGGCGAGACGGACACGCCCTCGTAAGTCAGACGACCGTAGAGGCTGGCCATCTGCACGGCCTTGTCCATCTGGTCTTCGACCCGGCTGGTGATCTGATGATGGGCGAAAAAGGCGCCGCCGGCTAAGACGACAATGAGGGCGAGCAGAATCCGTTTCATGAAAGTCCCTGGGTGTTATGTCCATGGCACAACGCTGACTCAACGTCGATGGCGAACCGCCGTCCGGGGGGAGAACCGGGCACGTTGATGCGAGTATGGACAAACATTAACGGTTATCCATGTAACGTTAAATATTGCAAATGTAAGGGAATTCACTTTCGGCTGAATGGGCTCCCGACGGGGGCTGTCGACCGCCGGTCTTCGGGTTTATGATTTATGACGCCTTCGTCAACAACAGGTTGTGGGGCGGGCGGCGTCCGGCTATGCTGTGAAAGTTGCATTTGCGTCATACTTGCACGGAGTCCCGCCTCGGATGGCGCCATAACAATACGCTTTCAGCGGCCAAGTAAGGTCTAGCCCCGTGCCTCCCGATACCCTCGGTTGCCGTTGTCTATTCTGTTTTCTGTTGCTGGCCCTGATGCTGGCGGTCCGTCCGGTCTGGGCGGATGTTCCCCGTATTGATGTCTCGGCGGACAGCCGGACCTCGGTCACGCATCGTTTTGCCTATCTCATCGAATCTGAAGGCCCGCTTACCGTCGGTCAGGTTGTGAAGCAGGTGGATCAGCGTCCGGAAAAGCTGTTGCGACCGGACCGGTCGATACTGGTCCAGGGAATTGGTTCGCCGCCGGTCTGGCTGGTGGCCGATGTGGAACAGCCCTATCCCGATCCGGTACTGCGCCGCATTGTGCTGGGCATCGGTTGGCTGGATCGGGTCGATATGTACCTGCTGCGCGGTGACTCGCTGATCGCGGTGGCGACGGCGGGGGATCGGTTGCCGGTCCAGCAGCGTTCCGGACAGAACCGTTTTGGCCAGTTCGATCACTGGTATGAGGCGGGCGTGACGCGCGTCCTGCTCCGGGTTGAAACCGCCGACCCCATGGTGGTGCCGGTGTCGTTTTCCAGCGTCGAGACCTCTCACGCGCAAGGGCTGCGCGACGCGGTCTTCTACAGCTTCATCTACGGCGTCGTCACGGCGCTTCTGCTCTACAATTTCCTGCTGTTCGTCGGTATACGCCAGCGCCGCTATCTCTTTTACACGCTCTATATGGGGGCGTTCCTGGCCATGAATCTGTCCTACACCGGGCTGGGCATGGTGGTGTTCTGGCCCGGAGCCGTGCTCTGGCAGCAGTGGGCGCCGCCGCTGTTCATGTTCTGTTTCATGTTCAGCGGCCTGGCGTTTGCCACGAATTTCCTGCGCATCGCCCGTTTTCGGCCGGGTCTGTACCGGGCCATCCGGACCCTTTGTCTGGCGTACCTGATTGTTTTCCTGGTGATGCTGGTCGCCAACCAGCAGAGTGCGGCGCTGCTGCTGGCGTTCTCGCTGGTGCCGCTGTTCAGTGTGCTGATGCTGTACATGGGAGTGTCCAGCTGGCGTGCCGGTAACCGGGCGGCGCGTTATTTCCTGCTGGGGACACTGGCGTCGACGGTGGGAGCGTCGGTCACTGGCTTCTCGGTCTGGGGCGTGTTGCCGTTTACCTGGGTTGGCTTCCGGGCGGTGGACATCGGCATGGCGATCGATGCGGTCCTGCTGGTGCTGGCGCTGGCCGATCTGGTCCGCCAGTACCAGGAGGCCCGGCAGAAGGCGGAACACCAGGCCCAGGTCGATCCGTTGACCGGGCTCAATAACCGCCGCGGGTTCCTGCCCATTGCCCGGTCGTTCTGGAGCCTGGCCGAGCGCCAGGAGGGTGATATCTGCATCGCCATCCTGGACCTGGATCACTTCAAGGAGATCAACGACCAGTACGGACACAATACCGGTGATGCGGTATTGCGTCGGATCGCCGCCATCCTCAACGAATCCAAACGCAACGGCGATATCCTCGGGCGCTGGGGTGGCGAGGAGTTCATCGTGGCGTTGCCGGATACCACGCTGGATGAGGCGCACCGGGTGACCGAGCGCTTCCGGCGCCGCGTCGAGACGTGGGTGATGCGGGAGCGCGGCGCGGAGATCCGGGTCACGGTCAGTATCGGCGTGGCCAGTCGCCTGACCTGGCATCAGTCGCTCAACGACTTGATCGTGGTGGCCGACCGGTAGCTCTACCGGGCGAAATCCACCGGCCGTAACCGGGTCTGTGCCGGCGGTGAGCCTCATGGTCTGTCGCCCGGTTCACTGCCGTCATGACCGGTCTTCGTGACGATGTCTCCATGATGGCTTGCCGGCGTTGACGGCACCGCGTCGGCTGGCTAGAACATAGACATAGGCCTCGCAGCCCGCAGGAGGTGCCCCATGAAATGGCTTATCGTGCTGATTGTCGCCGTGGTGATCGGCGTCTGGCTGTACCGCGGACGACGCCGTAATGCGGTGGAGGATCCCGAGGTCAAGCGCGTCGAGGAGCAGGACTATTACCTGACGCCGGACGAGAACCTCTCCGAAAACCGCTCCGAAGAGGACCGGCGCCCGCACTGAGCGGCGTCGGGCCTTGTGTCGCCCCTGTTGTAGCCCGCCGTCCCTCAGTCTCTCTCCGGATGCCGTCCGGACATCGCACTCGATCTGAAAGTTGCCTTTCATAGTTATTGTCAATGGCAAATTGTTCGTCACTCATGAATTGAATCGTCACAGAAAGTGGAGCGCTGCGCCGGGTGTGGTAGAATTCCGCGCGCCGAGGTTGTGATTGGATTCGTTTTTGCCGTTTTTCGGCGTGTTGTGGCGTGCGTGAAAAGACTGCGGTCGGCTCTTATTAACAGGAAGACAGGATTCAGGTACGAATTTGTACGTACTAACCGGTTGTTAAGTCGCCGGTTTTTCGTTAACTGTCGCCAAAGGCGATATTGACTCGATACCCCCTCTAGCGGGGAGAATCGCCCGCGTCAAATTTGTCTGCATGACCTGTGTCAAGTTGTTGCTGGAATCCGGTCGTGACCTGCTCCACTATTGGCGCCGATTTCTGCATGGAGTCAGGCTTAACCTGAAGCAGTCGAGCCTGACCGGCCCGCACTGTCCGCCATACGATTCCTTAAACTTCCGCAATCCAATTTAGTTAGCTAAATGTGAGCTTGTTACGTGGGCTTTGCCTTGCCTTGCTCTAATGAGGTTGAAAAATGAGAGAGAAGAGCTTGTTACGCGTCTTGGGCGCTGTACTACTAGCCGCTTTGCCATTGCTGCTGTCGGGCTGTAGCTCGGCGCTGATGGATCCCAAAGGCCAGGTTGGTGAGGAGCAGCGCGTTCTGATCATCACGGCATTCGCCCTGATGCTGATTGTCGTTATCCCCGTTATCGTGATGACCTTGCTCTTCGCCTATCGCTATCGTGAGGGCAACAAGGACGCCACCTACAAGCCGAACTGGGCCCACTCCAACGCCATTGAGATCGTGGTCTGGCTGATCCCCTGCGTGATCATCGTTGTGCTGGCGATCCTCACCTGGATCACCTCTCACAGCCTCAACCCGATGAAGCCCATCGAAGCGGACAACAACAAGGAAGCCATCGAAATCCAGGCGGTCTCTCTCGACTGGAAATGGCTGTTCATCTACCCGGACCAGAAGATCGCCACGGTTAACGAACTGGCCTTCCCGGTGGATACCCCGATTCACTTCCGCATCAGCTCCGGCTCCGTCATGAACTCTTTCTGGGTTCCGGAACTGGGCACCCAGATCTATGCCATGGCCGGCATGGACAGCAGTCTGAACCTGATTGCTGACGACACAGGGAACTGGATGGGCCGCTCCACCAACTACAGTGGTGCCGGCTTCTCCGGAATGACTTTCGAGGCCTTGTCCCTGTCTGACGGCGATTTCAATGCCTGGGTCAAAGAGGTTCAGGACTCGTCCAGAACCCTGTCCTTCGAGGACGAATATCAGGAACTGGCCAAGCCAAGTGAGTCTGAGCCGGTCCATCACTACTCGAACGTTTCACCGGATCTCTACAACAAGATCCTCGACAGCTTCCGCGGCGGCATGGAACACCATGGCCACGGTGGACCCGCTGGTCACGGTCACGGTGAACACAGTGAACAAGAGCATGGCGAGCGCATGAGCGCAGAGGCAGCGGAGTAAGCATATGTTCGGTAAATTAACCCTGGATTCGATCCCCCTACACGAGCCGATCATCGTGACCACGGTGGCAGTCATTGCCATCGTCGGCGCGGCCCTGGTTGGCTGGATTACTGTCAACAAGAAGTGGATGTACCTGTGGAACGAGTGGATCACCTCCATCGACCACAAGAAACTGGGCATCATGTACTTCCTGGTGGCCCTGGTCATGCTGATCCGCGGCTTTGCCGACGCGATCATGATGCGTACCCAGCAGGCGATTGCCGCGGGCGGTGCCGAAGGCTATCTGCCGCCGCACCACTATGACCAGATCTTCTCCGCCCACGGCGTGATCATGATCTTCTTCGTCGCCATGCCGATGATCATCGGCCTGATGAACCTGCTGGTTCCGCTGCAGATCGGTGCGCGCGACGTGGCCTTCCCGTTCATGAACAACCTGAGCTTCTGGCTGTTCGCAGCCGGTGTGGTTCTGGTGAACATCTCCCTGTTCGTGGGCGAATTCGCCCAGACCGGCTGGCTGGCCTACGCGCCCCTATCGGAGACGACGTACAGTCCCGGGGTCGGGGTGGATTACTGGATATGGGCGCTGCAGATATCCGGTATCGGTACCACGCTGACCGGCATCAACTTCTTCGTCACCATCATGAAGATGCGTACCAAGGGCATGACCCTGTTCCGCATGCCGATCTTCACCTGGACCTCGCTGGTGGCGAACGTCCTGATCATCGCGTCGTTCCCGATCCTGACCGCGACCATCGCTCTGCTGACGCTGGACCGTTACCTCGGCTTCCACTTCTTCACGAACGACATGGGCGGCAACATGATGATGTACGTGAACCTCATCTGGGCCTGGGGCCATCCTGAGGTGTACATCCTGATCCTGCCGGCGTTCGGTGTGTTCTCCGAAGTCATCGCGACCTTCGCCAAGAAGCGTCTGTTCGGCTACAACACCATGGTCTGGGCGACCCTGGCGATTGGTGTGCTGTCGTTCATCGTCTGGCTGCACCACTTCTTCACCATGGGTGCGGGGGCCAACGTCAACGCGTTCTTCGGCATCATGACGATGATCATCGCGATACCCACGGGCGTGAAGATCTTCAACTGGCTGTTCACCATGTACCGCGGCCGTCTGGAGTTCACCTCTCCGGTGCTGTGGACCCTGGGCTTCATCATCACCTTCACCATTGGTGGTATGACCGGCGTCATGCTGTCCGTACCGGCGGCCAACTTCGTGCTGCACAACAGCCTGTTCGTCATCGCCCACTTCCACAACGTCATCATCGGCGGCGTGGTGTTCGGCATGATGGCCGGCCTGACCTTCTACTTCCCGAAAGCGTTCGGCTTCAAGCTGAACGAGAAGTGGGGCAAGCGCTCCTTCTGGTGCTGGTTCATTGGCTTCTACATGGCCTTCATGCCGTTGTACATCCTCGCCTTCTTCGGCGCCGTACGTCGCATGCAGTCTTACGAGAACGCCGAATGGCAGCCGCTGATGATCGTCGCCTGGGTGGGCGCCGTCATCATCCTGCTGGGCATTCTGTGCACCGCGATCCAGATGATCGTCAGTATCCGCGACCGCAAGCAGAACCAGGACGTCTCCGGCGATCCCTGGAACGGCCGTACGCTCGAGTGGCAGATTCCGTCTCCGCCGCGCTTCTACAACTTCGCCAAACTGCCTGAGATCCACTCAATCGATAACTATTGGGAGGAGAAGCAGAAGACGGGCGGCAAGCAGCATCTGGAGAACCCGGAGGAAACCACCTACCAGGATATCCACATGCCGCGTAACACCGCTGCCGGTCCGATTATGGGCGCGATCAGCATCGTCCTTGGCTTCGCCCTGATCTGGCACATCTGGTGGCTGGCCGGTCTGAGTGCCATCGGCATCTTCGCGGCCTTCATGGCGCGGGTGTTCAACGATGACATCGACTACTACGTGCCCGCCGACGAAGTGAAGCGGATCGAGACTGAGCACTACAAACGTGTGGAGATGCAGGCGTAATCATGGCAACTGACACTATGACTCACGACAATGTGGCCGCTCACGGCGGCCACGATGACCACGAGCACCACGATACCGCTGGTATGAAGATGTATGCGTTCTGGATCTATCTGATGTCAGATCTCATCATCTTCGGCTCGCTGTTCGCGACCTACGGCGTGCTGCACGACGGCACCGCCGGCGGTCCCACCGCCAAGGATATCTTCGAACTGGACTTTGTCCTGGTCGAGACGGTCCTGCTGCTGTTCAGTAGTTTCACCTACGGCATGGCTGTACTGGCCATGAACAAGGACAAGATCGGCCAGCTCAAGGGCTGGCTGGCTGTGACCTTCCTGCTGGGCGCCGGCTTCGTCGGTATGGAAATCTACGAATTCCATCACCTGATCGTGGAAGGTTATGGTCCCGACCGCAGTGGCTTCCTGTCCGCCTTCTTTGGCCTGGTCGGAACCCACGGTCTGCACGTCAGCTTCGGCCTGCTGTGGTTGCTGGTCATGCTGATTCAGCTGTCGACCAAGGGACTCAATGATATGACGCGTCCGCGCATCATGTGCCTGAGCCTGTTCTGGCACTTCCTGGATATCGTGTGGATTTGCGTGTTCACCTTTGTCTACCTGATGGGAGCCCTGTAATGAGTACGTCTACCTCTCATGACAGCGAAAGCCATAGCCATGGCAGCGTTAAGTCCTACGTCATCGGGCTGATTCTCTCCCTTGTCCTGACGGCTATTCCGTTTGGCATGGTGATGAAAGGCGGTTTCAGCGAGGCCGTTACTGTTGTCACGATCACCATCATGGCGATCCTGCAGGTAATGATTCAGCTGATCCTGTTCATGCATATGAACCTGAAGTCACAGGAAGGCCGTGAATCCGGCTCTTTCGTGTTCTTCACCGCCGTGATCCTGGTCCTCGTCATTGGTGGCTCACTGTGGATTTTGTATCACCTGCACATCAATCTGATGTGATGTCGGGCGCGTCTGTTAAGGACGTGCTCCGGCAATTCATCGCCCTCACCAAGCCGGGAATTATTTTCGGCAACTCGATCTCCGTCATGGGTGGCTTTTTCCTGGCCACCCAGGGCGGGTTCAATCCGGCGCTGTTCGTTGTGACCCTGTTGGGTCTGGCGCTGGTGATTGCCTCCGGGTGTGCCTTCAACAACGTCATCGATCGCGACATCGATGCGCTGATGGAGCGCACCCAGGACCGGCCCCTGGTGCAGGGTACGATTACACCGGCCACGACCCTGGGTTTTGCCACGCTGTTGGGTCTGGCGGGGTTCACCATGCTGATGCAGACCAACCTGCTGACCGCGGGTCTGGCGCTGTTCGGCTTCGCGATCTACGTCGGCGCCTACAGTCTGTATTCGAAGCGCCATTCGGTGTACGGCACGCTGATCGGCAGTCTGTCCGGTGCCATGCCGCCGGTGGTGGGCTACTGCGCGGTGACCGGGCAGTTCGACGGCGCCGCGCTGATCCTGCTGGTGACCTTCTGTCTGTGGCAGATGCCGCATTCCTACGCGATTGCCATCTTCCGCTTCAGTGACTACAAGGCGGCCCGCATTCCGGTGCTGCCGGTGGTCAACGGCATCGACAGCGCCAAGCACCACATGGTGGCGTATACCGTCGCCTTCCTGGTGGCGGCCCTGTCGCTGACTGTGGCGGGCTATACGGGCATCGCGTACTTCGTGGTGATCCTGCTGATGGGCCTCTACTGGCTACGCCTGGGGCTCAAGGGCTATCGGGCCGAGGACGATGTGAAGTGGGCCAAGGGCCACTTCGGATTCTCGATCCTGACGGTCATGGTGCTGAGCTTCATGATGGCCATCAACGGGCTGCTGCCGGCTGCCCTGGCCTGATCCTCCGATGCAGGTTGCCGTCTGAACGGGCGGCGGTCTGCATCACCTTCCCTTTCCCGCTGTTCCCCTCCAGGCCGAGTCCGATTTCGCGATCCCTGTGTTGATCTGGCGAAAGAATCACTGCATCCGGGTGTGCGCATTGGGCAAACATCGACTATATGTTGAGATAACAAACGTTCTGGATGTTGAAAGTCATCAACGCCGTGAGAGGGGGTGTTTGTATGCTGACGCACGTCTGGGGCCTATTGACCCATCCGAAGTCCGAGTGGGGGCACATTGAGGACGAGCACGAAACGGTGAGGCACCTGTACGCTCACCACGTGCTCCTGCTCGCCGCGATCCCCGTGATCTGTGCCTTTATCGGGACCACTCTGGTGGGTTGGGGCTTTGGGGGCGACCATGCCTTCATAAAGCTTGATCTGCTCAGCGCGTTCCTGGCGGGCGTTGCCTTCTACGTCGCCATTCTGGGCGCCGTGTTCCTGGTCGGCAGCGTGATCCACTGGATGGCCAAGCGCTTCCGCAAGCCGCCCAGCCGCCGCCGCTGCGTGATCTTCGCCGGCTACATCGCCACCCCCATGTTCCTCAGCGGGCTCGTGGCGGTCTATCCGCTGGTCTGGTTGTGCCTGCTGGCCGGGATTGTGGGTCTGTGTGTGTCCGCTTACCTGCTCTACCTCGGCATCCCGTACTTCCTGGGCATCAGCTCGGAAGAAGGCTTCATCGTCTCCAGCACCACCCTGGCCTTCGGTGTGCTGATCCTTGAGGGCATGCTGGCCATCACGGTGATGCTGTGGGGCTACGGCGAGGTGCTGCTGCCCTGGCTGTTCCGGTTCTAGCGCGCCTTTAACGGGGCCGGCCGTCGGCCCCGCCCGCCATCCTGCTGATGCCGCCGGCCATGGGCCGGTGGCGTCCTGTTCCGGTGATCCTGTCTGCGTCGAGTCGATTCCGCGGCTGCGCTGTCTGGCGGGCGAATCATTCGGACCGGACGGTCGGAGCGGGTGGGGAACGCCGTGACGGCAACACGAAGGCCTTCCCGGGAGAAAACCTATGTGTCCGCCCTTTTCCGACCCGAACAAGCGGCTGGAGGTCCGTCAGGCGCGGCGTTCGGATATTCCCGCCATCATTACCCTCAGCCGTCGGGTCTACGCCGGCACCGGCATGTACGGCTACAGTGAGGGCCCACTGACCGGTCAGATGAATAATTTCCCGGAAGGCCAGTTCGTGGCCGTGGTGGGCGAACAGGTGGTGGGGTATTGCGCCACTTTCCGCATTGCCGGCGAGGTGGCCCTGAAACCCCACGACTGGACTTCCGTTACCGGCAACGGTTATGCGTCCCGCCACGATCCCCAGGGGGACTGGCTCTACGGCATGGAAGTCTGCGTGGACCCGGACTATCGCGGCTACCGTATCGGCCAGCGCCTGTACAACGAGCGCAAGTCGCTGTGTCAGGCGCTGGAGCTGCAGGGCGTGGTCTTCGCCGGGCGTCTGCCGTCCCTGCGCCGCAAGATCCGTCGTTACGACTCCGTCGAGGCCTACGTGGAGGCGATCCGTTCGAAGAAGGAGCGCGACGATGTGCTCTCCTTCCAGCTCCACAACGAGTTCGAAATCCACGGCATCCTGCCCCATTACCTGGACGCTGACCACGATTCCATGGGCTACGGTATTCACCTGATCTGGCGCAACCCGGCGGTCACGCCCAACGGTGAGCGTGGGCGCCAGAAGCTCTACGGCAAGCGCATGCCGGACACGGTGCGCGTCGGCACGGTGCAGTATCAGCAGCGGCCGGTGGCCTCTTTCGAGGCGTTCAGCGACATCGTGACGTACTTCGTCGACGTCGTGGCGACCTACAAGGGCGACTTCGTGGTGTTTCCCGAGCTGTTCACCCTGCAACTGCTGTCCATCGAGCGGCGCCGGGAAAGCGCGGCCGCGGCGATCGAGGCCATGACCGACTACGCCGGGGCCTATCGCGAGCTGATGCGCGACCTGGCGCTGCGCTACAACATCAACATCGTGGGCGGCTCGACGCCGGTGAAAGCCGCCGACGACACGATACGCAATATGGCCTACGTGTTCCTGCGCGACGGCCAGGTGTTCGAGCAGCCCAAGATCCACCCTACCCCCAATGAGGCCTACTGGTGGAACATCACCGGCGGTCGGCGGGTCAGCGCCATCGAGACCGACTGCGGCCCCATCGGCGTGCTGGTCTGTTACGACGCCGAGTTTCCGGAACTGGCCCGCCATCTGGTGGACCAGGGCATCCAGATCCTGTTCGTGCCGTTCTGTACCGACGAGCGCCAGAGCTATCTGCGGGTGCGCTATTGTGGCCAGGCGCGGGCGGTGGAGAATCAGCTCTATGTGGTGCTGTCCGGCAATGTGGGGAACCTGCCCAATGTGCCGAACATGGAGCTGCAGTACGGCCAGAGCTGCATCCTCACGCCCTGCGATTTCCCCTTCGACCGCGACGGCATCGCGGCCGATACCACCCCTAACGTGGAAACCGTCGCCTTCGCAGACCTGCGGCCCAAGGTGCTACTGACCGCGCGCAACAGCGGGACCGTCAAGAACCTGCACGACCGTCGGCACGAGCTGTACAGCGTCAACTGGCGGGGGGATTAGGGCGTCGGAATGGTAACCTGACAGCCACGGATTTTGCCGATAGAGTGTTCGGAAAGTGGCTGGAAACCCGTTAAAAGTCATTGGAAAGTGACTGGGTAGCGCCCGTTGTTCACAGGAAATACCCATGATTCGCCCCAACCTTCTGAAAAATAGATTCTTTACCGGTTCTCGCCGGTTGGGGCTCATGGCGCTGCTGCTGATCGGGTTGGTCGGTTGTGCCGGTACGCCGCCCGCGGATCCGCCGCCGCGATTCTCCACCGTCGATGCCGCACCGGCATCGACCACCACGCATCGCCTGCAGGCGGTGTTCGAGCGCTACGAAGGCACGCCCTACCGTTACGGCGGCACCGACAGCGATGGTTTCGATTGCTCGGGCTTCATCATGACCGCCTATCGCGAGGGCCTGGGCCGCCTGCTGCCACGTACGACAGACCAGATGCTGGCCATGGGCGATGTGGTGCCCATCGACCGGATAAAGCCGGGAGACCTGGTGTTCTTCCGCATCGAGGGCAAAGACCAGCACGCCGGCATCTACATGGGCGGCAACCGCTTCATCCACGCCTCCAGCTCGGTGGGCGTCACCGAATCCGCGTTGGACGGTTACTACTGGCGCGACCGCTACAGCCAGGCGCGCCGCTTCGAGCACTGAAATCCGTCAGGCGCCTCCGAACATGCCCAGCAGCTGCCACCACAGATAATCCAGCGGAATCAGCACCAGCCACATGATCAGGGCCAGTGGCAAGGTGATCTTAAGCAGGCTGCGCACCGGTTCGTGGGCCAGTTGCATCCCCACCAGCAGCGGGCCGGACTGGTACGGCAGCAGGATCGTCGAAAAGCCCACCACCTGTGTCATGATCACCGTCTCCAGACTCAGGCCGGTCAACTGGGACAGATCCTGGGCCATGGGCGTGAGCACCGCCGGCACCCCGGGCAGTGTCGTCAGCAGGCCCGTACTGAAGGCCATCCCCACCAGCGAGAAGAAGTTGCCAGCGTCGGACCCCGGCGACAGCGGCAGCCAGCGTTCCATGTGCGTGGCCAGGATCTGCCCCAGCCCCGAACCGTTCACCACCGCGCCCAGGCCCAGCACGCCGGCGACGAACAGCAGCACGGTGATGTTCAGTTGCGGACCCACGCGGCTGTTGTCCACCAGGCCCACTTTCGGCAGCAGCAGGAAGATGGCCACGCCCAGCCCCACCCAGGCCGGGCCCACACCATGCCAGCTGTCGGTAAGCCACAGGCCCAGCGCGACCAGCAGGATGACCGAGAGATAACGCTGTTGCCCTGACAGGGCGCCGGATGATGGCACTTGGGACGTCGACGCCGGAGTGGTCGCGGTCGTCGCCGGGAAAAAACGCAGGATCAGCCAACCGATGACGAAAGCCTTCAGGGCACCGAGAATCGGGAAATGCAGCAGCAGGTAATCGGTATAACGGAACTGCAGCCCGTAGATGGTGTCGGCGGCGCCGACCATCACCATGTTGGGAATATTGGCCGGCAGGATGGTGAACGTTGTCACGTGACAGCCCATCGTCACTGCCAGTGCCACGCCGGTACGCCCCGGGCTCCCGGCCTCGAAGCCGCAACGCTCCGCCAGGGCCATGCCCACCGGAATCATCATCAGGATACGCCCCATGGACGAGGGCATGACAAAACCCAACAGGGTGCAGACCACCACCAACCCCACGATCAGGCCTGCGTAGCTGTGGGCCAGGCGTTTACCCAATACGGCGGCAAGCCGGTCGCCCAGGCCGGTGTTGCGGATCGCCAGGCCGATGATCATGCCGGCGAAGATCAGCCACCAGGCGGACGACGCGAAGCCGGAGAAGATCTGTGCCGGCGTCGCCACTTCCAGCAGCAGGGCGGCCAGGAAGAACAGCAACGCGCTCAGGTATTCCGGCAGCACCCCGGTCGCCCAGAGCACCAGGGTGACCAGCACGATGCCCAGGGTCCGGGTCTGGTTGGCATCCAGCACCGCCGGTGGATGGACCTGGATCAGCACCGCCAGAAAGGCGACCAGGACCACCAGCGCGGGCGCCAGGTGACGTCGGTTAAACACGGCGAGACTCCTCAGTTTGCGAGCGCTTATCTTGGGTGTATTCTCGGCAGGTTAAAAGCCGACAGGTTGACAATGGGTATCGCCAACACGCCACAACACGAGCCCCAGGGCAAAGGTTTCATCGAGGATCCGCAGCGGCCGGTGCTGTGCCATGCGGCCGCCTACCATCGCGACCGGACCGTGCGCAGCCATGCCCATCCCCGCGGACAGCTGGCCTGGGCCGAGCAGGGTGTGTTGCGGATCATCACCGACGGCGGCGCCTGGGTGGTGCCGCCCACCCACGCCGTCTGGATTGCGCCTTGGATCCGTCACCAGGTAACCACCCAGACGCGTGCCTCGATCCGCTACCTCTACGTCGACGCCAGCGCCTGCCACGACCTGCCCGAGCAGTGCCAGGTGATGGAGATGACCGGGTTGCTGCGGGCGCTGATCGGACGTGTGATGGCCCTGGACCCGACGCATCCGCCCCATGGTGGTGATGCGCGTCTGGTGCAGGTGGTGCTGGATGAAATCGCCCGCCTGGAACCCTCGCCGCTGTACCTGCCCGCCGCACGGGACCGGCGCCTGCAGGCCGTGATGCAGCAGCTGTCCGCCGACCCGGCCGACCGCCGCCATCTGGCGGAGCTGGCCCGGGACTGCGGCGCCAGCCCGCGCACCGTGGAGCGGCTGTTCAAGGCCGAAACAGGCATGAGTTTTCAGCAATGGCGGACGCGCCTGCGCCTGCTGGAAGCGGTGAATCGGTTGAGCCAGGGCGAGCGTAGCGCGACGGTGGCCCACACCCTGGGCTACCGCAGCAGCAGCGCGTTCGTGGCGACCTTCCGGCGCCATTTTGGCAAGCCGCCGCAGAGTTTTATCCGGGAATTGTCGTAAACGGAATGATGAGGAAAGCAGGGCCATGATCGATACCACGCCGCTGTTCGTCGGACTGGTTTTCAGTTCGGTGGGGTTGGGTTACGTCATTTACGGACGTCGACAGCAACGCAAGCCGTACTTTTACAGCGGGCTGGCGCTGATGCTGTATCCGTATCTGGTGACAGGCACCTGGCCGATGGTCGGTGTGGGCGTACTGTTGCTGGCTTTGCCGCGGTTCGCGCCGTGACCGGTGCGGGGGATGGATCGACCTGGCTCGGGGGATAGCGCTACGGTCGATGGGAGATCAGGCATCCGGCCGGCAGGCGCTGAGCGCGCTGCGGCCGGATGGTCTGGGCGATCAAGAGCCGCTGGCTTCGCCGATGCTTTGGGGGGCCAGTGTGATCGGCGCGGCGACCGCTTCGTCAGAGGCGCGGTCGGCCTGGCTGGCGTGAGCAACGCCGGCGAATGCGAGTGCGGCAACGAGCAGTGTGTTCAGGATAGTGGTACGCATGGTGTTTCCTCCAAATAAGTAACGCTGGTTGTGGGAGCGGTTCGGATGAGTCCTTGCCGCGTCCCGATGAAATAATTATCGAGGAACACACCGGCATAGAATAATTCTATGTATGTATTCTAAATATCATCCTGCATGATGTACGTGCGACTACCTACCCCGTTAAAGAGAGTTGGTAGTCTGAAATCATAAAAAAAGGTGATGTATTGAATTTCAAATTTTGATTAGTTTTGGCAATAATTAAGCGTAAAACTATTGGGCCTCGACGGAATCGCGCCGCAGGCGGTGCGATCGCTGCAGGAGGACCCAATGAGAAACAGACGGCTAGCCGGGTTGCTCGCGACAGTACTCTTCCATCCGGTGCTGTCGGCGGCCCCGCAGACGGACCCATCATCACCCGCGGTGGCGTTCGCCCCCCCCTCTGAGCATGGCGGCCCACAGGCCTGGGCCATCTCTTTCGACAACGACCTGTTGGCCCCGCGCCACACCGACCGCGATTACACCGCCGGTTTCGCGCTGACCTACGCCGGCAGGCAGGGCGTCGATCACTGGCGCCCACTGGACAATACCCTGGGCTGGGTGGACCGTTCGCTGGGCCTGGATCGCGCCCTGCCGGACATGGACGTCCACACGCCGGCCATCGAGTTCGGTGTCTACGGTTTCACGCCCGAAGACATCGACCAGGCCAATGTCGTCCACGGCGATCGCCCATACGCCAGCCTGGTGTACCTGAGCAACAGTCGCTCCTACGTGAACCCGAAGACCGGTGATGGCTGGACCTCGTCGCTGACGCTGGGGATGCTGGGGCTGGATGTCTTCAAGGGCGGCCAGAACGCGGTGCACCAGGTGCTGTCCAGCGAGAAAGCCCGGGGCTGGGACCACCAGGTGTCCGATGGCGGCGAGCCCACACTGCGCTATTCCCTGGCCTATCACGACTACCTGGACATCAGCACGCCGTCGTCCAAGTTCAAGGCCACATACTACGCGTCGGCCGGTTACCTGACCGAGGCGGGGGTGGCGCTGACCTTCCGGGACGGGCTGATTTCATCCCCGGACAACCGCTTCAACCCGGAGCTGACCGCCTACGGCGAGCGGGTCAACGAAACCAGCGCCGGTCAGGCGCGGGAGAGCTATTTCTGGGGCGGTGTGGCCCTCAAGGCGCGGGCCTACAACGCGTTTCTGGAAGGCCAGTTCCGCCACAGCGACTACACCATTGATCGCAGTGATGTGCGCCCGCTGCTGGCGGAGGCATGGCTGGGCTATACCCACTCCCTGGGGCAGGGTTACAAGCTCAGTTACGTAGCCCGGGTGCAAAGTTCGGAAGTGGACGGTGGCGACGCCGACCGCACCCTGGCCTGGGGCGGGCTGATTTTCAGCAAGACCTTTAACTAGTGCCAAGGGACACGAGTGCCGGGGGACCGAGTTGCCCCGCCCGCCTCAGCCGGAGCTGGCTGTTTGTCCGGCCTCCGCCATGGCATCGTTCAGATCGGCCCAGCGCGCCTTGGTCACCCGTTCCACCAGGTCCCGCATCCAGATAATGCTTGGATCCCGGTCGTGTCGGGTGTGCCAGATCAGGTAGAGACTGGTGCGATCCACGTCCAGTGGCGGCGATGTCATCCAGATGCCGTCCTTGAAATCCTCGTCGTAGGTGGCGATGTCCGGAATCGTCGCGATCAGGTCCGAGGTGCGCAGCAGTTTGGGCACCGCCGGGAAATGATTGACCGTCACCGCCACCCGCCGTTTCAGACCCTGGCGGCTCAGGGCGGAATCCACGATATTGCGCGCCGTGCCGGCCATGGACACCATCAGGTGCTTGGCCGCGATGAAGTCGTCCAGGCTCAGCGGCTGGCCCGCCAGAGGATGGTCGCTGCGCATGGCCAGGGTCTGGTGGCTGTCGAACAGCCAACGGCTGCGCAGGCTGTGGTCGTGCTCGGTCAGCATGCCGATGGCCATGTCCACGTGGGCCTGGCGCAGCTGGTTGAAGGCCGTCTCGGTGGCGTAGGGCACCGCGTGGAGGTCGATGCCCGGCGCGCATTCCTCCAGCTCGCACACCAGCGACTGCCAGATCAGCTCCAGCGTGGCGTCGGGAATGGCGATGCGGAATTCCCGCTTGGATTCGCCGGGATCGAAGTGGCTGTCGCGCACGGCGTTGGACAGCTCGTACATGGGGCTGCGCACCTGGTTCCAGAGGCTGAGCGCATACGACGTCGGCTCGATGTTGCGGCCTTTCTTGATGAACAGCGGGTCGTTCCAGATCTGACGCATGCGCGCCACCGAATTGGAGACCGCCGGCTGGGTCATCGACAGCCGCTCCGCCGCCCGGGTAATCGACCCTTCCGTCATAATGGCGTTGAATACATACAGCAGGGTCAGTTCCTGATTCTTCATTCCGGGTCTCCTGGGAACAAGCGCTTGAGCGGAGTGCCAATACGCCACGGCGATCACCGCATCACCAGCCGTGATGTCCACTATACGGCGTCGCAATTAGTCCGAGCCAGTGACCTGCGGCATCATGCCCTACATCAGCCAAGTCACAGCAGTGGAGCCGGGGTGTGAAAAACCTTGTCCGCGAGGTGTCCGATCGCGAATTTGCCGGGGCCATCAGCCACCGCAAGAAAACCGTGGTGGTCGAATTCTGGGCCCCCTGGTGCGGTCCGTGCCACACGCTCAAGCCCACCCTGGCCGGCTTGGCCCATGAATTTGCCGACACCGTGGATGTGGTGTCGGTGAATGTGGACCTTAACCCGGAAACGGCCAGCGCCCTTGGCGTCAGCAACCTGCCCGCCCTCATCGTCTTTCGAGAGGGGCTGGCGGTCGCCCGCCGCACTGGAGTTGCCTCCCTGGGTGAACTCAGGTCCTTTTTAGCCGAAGCACTGTAATCCCCCTGTTGGAGCAGCCCCGTCGCTGCTCCTTTTTTTGTGCCCTGTTCATTCGCTTCTGTTCTGTAGGCTGTGGTCCGGGTGCGACTGCGCCGGCTTTGTCCTCCTCCCTCAGCCCGTTGTCTCGATATCCCTTGCCCTGATGCCCAGGCTCGCCAGATCGTCAGCGTCCGGCGCCACCACGTTATCGTCCCGCATCAGAATCAGTTGATCCCGCGTCAATGGCGGCGACGGCAGCAGTGACAGCAGAGTGGCGCCCGCGAACCAGAGGGCAAACGGCACCGGTAGCAGCGGCCTTCGGCGTCCGGTGTGACGCAGGGCCAGGCACACCAACTGGCGATAGGTCAGGATTCGGGCACCGCCCAGCTCGTAGATCCGTCCCCGGCAGGTCGGCTCGGTAAGGCTGTTCACCACCGCTTGGGCCACGTCTTCGACGTGCACCGGTTGCAATCGGGTCTGGCCGCGGCCAAACAGGGGAATCACGGGCAGACGGGTCAGCTGTTCCAGGGTGCTCATCAACCCCCGGTGACTGCCGAAGAGGGCGCTGGGGCGCAGCACGATGGCGTCCGGGAAGACGGCGCGCACGGCCTGCTCGCCGCGCCCGCGGGCGCTGACGTAGCGAGATGGAGAGGCCGGGTCGGGATTGAGGCCGGACAGGTGAACCAGCGTCGGAATGCCGCGCTGCCGACAGGCCTCGGCCAAATGACGGGCGCCGGTCACGTGGACACGTTCGAACGTCAGCGTGGGCGGTTTTTCCACATACAGACTGACGGCATTGACCACGGCGTCGGCGTCCACCAGCGCCTGCGGGAGCGATGCCGGATCGTTCAGGTCCGCCGCCTGATAGCTGGCCGATCCGGAGGCGACCGGCAAGGTTGCCGGCTGGCGGGCCACGATCCGGACCCTTAACCCCGCCCGCAGGCACCGCAGGACAACGTGGGTTCCCAGATAGCCGGTGCCGCCGAATACGACGATTAACGGTGCAGTCATGGGATTCAAGATAGTCCCGGGGAGCGCCGTCTGGCCAGGGCTGTGACGGCGCCGTTCGGCTTAGCCCGGGGAATCCTGCAGTGACGGCTCGGCGGCGCGCGCCGGGGTCACGGTCCGGTCGCCGCCGGCACGTTTGGCGTGGTAGAGCATGTCGTCCGCCCGGTGGATACACTCCTCGGCGCTTTCCCCGGGGGCCGCCGTAACGAGCCCGAAACTCAGGGTAACCGACACCGACTGCTCCTGGCGGCGTACACGCTGGCGCTGCAGGGCCGTGCGAAAGCGCTCCAGCGCGGCAAGGGCGGTGTCCTCGGATGTTTCCGGGAAGGCAATCATGAACTCATCGCCACCCCAGCGACACAGGCAGTCCGAACGGCGAAAGGTGCCCAGCAGGGTCATGGCGATGGTTTCCAGAACCTCGTCGCCGATCTCGTGTCCGTGGCGGTCGTTGACGTCGCGGAATCGGTCGATATCGCCCAGGGCGATGCAGAAAGCCCGGTCCTGGCGGTCGTGTCCGGCGAAGGTCTGGCCCAGGAACTCGTTGGCGAAGCGCCGGTTGTACAGACCGGTGAGCGGATCCCGCGTGGCCATTTCCATGAGCTGGTATTCCTGGGCTTCCTTGGTGGTGCGCACCATGACCATCGCCAGTACCAGCGGGAAGGCCGCCGTCATCACGTTGATGAAGTACAGCAGCGGGACATAGTCGGCAAAGGCATAGCGGTATGGAACGCCGCCGTAACGCAGCTGCAGGTAGGCGAACAGGGCGATACAGGTGTAACCGATCACCGCGGCCTGCCGCGGCAGCAGGCGTGGGTTCATGATGGCCAGGCAGGCTACCGGCCAGAGATAGAAATGGAAGCCGCTGTCCGCGCCCAGGATCGACACCGCGAGAAAGGCATGCCCCGCGGTTTCCAGGCACATCACATAGATTGCCTGGCCATGCCGGCCGCGCCGGTTGAGCCACCAGGCCAGCAGCCAGGCCGCCACGCTGGCGACATTGAACAGTGCCAGGACGGTGCTGCCGATCAGGCCGAACAGGAAGATCAGTCCGGCGTGCAGTACGGTGGCGACCAGCGCCGTGTTATGCAGCACCGCGTACTTGCGGTAGTTTTCAATACGGACGCTGGCGGGCTTCGGGCGCAGGCGATAGGCTTGTGATACAGGCATTGACAGCGTTAGCTCATGGGTCTTGTTTTGGAGTCAGTATAGCGTTGGCAGAACGCGTTCACAGTAGACCGCGGCCGAAGCGTTGGCCATGGTAAACGCTTCGTCGGGATGCTGCGAACGCCAGTCCGCCCAAGCAGGGTAAGAACGCCCCCAAGCCCTGGAGTTCCGCCCACAGGAGGTGACAGATGCTGAAGGTAAAACTGGAGCGGGAAGCGGGTATCGCCGTGCTGGAACCGGAGGGGGCACTGACCCCGGAGGATTTCCAGTACGCGGCCCAGGTCATCGATCCCTACATCGAAGAGAACGGCCCCCTGCCGGGGTTGCTGGTGCATGTCCGGTCTTTCCCCGGCTGGGCATCGCTGGCCTCGATGCTGTCGCACCTGCGTTTCGTCCGCGACCATCACCGTCAGGTCCGGCGCGTGGCTCTGGTCACCGACTCCGGGGTGCTCAATGCGGCGGAAACCCTGGGCAGCCATTTCCTGGCCGCCGAAATCCGCACCTTCGGGTACGATGAAATGGAACAGGCGCGGGCCTGGCTGCTGGCCGCTGACCGCGCGGCCTGAACGTACAACGGAGCCGCCTGATGCAACGTCTCGCCGACGACCTGTGGATCGTTGACGGCGATACCGTCACCTTCCACGGTTTCCCCTACAGCACGCGCATGACCGTGGTGCGCCTGGACAACGGCCAGCTCTGGCTGCATAGCCCGATCCGCCTGACCACATCGCTGCAAGCGCAGCTGCATGCCCTGGGACCGGTGGCGCACCTGGTTGCACCCAATCATCTGCACCACCTCTTCCTGGCGGACTGGGCTGAGGCCTGTCCCGACGCCCGGGTATACGGCACCCGGCAGGTGATCGACAAGCGCCCGGACGTCCACTTCGACGAGACCCTGGGCGAGCATCCGCCCCAGGCCTGGGCGCGGCAGATTGACCAGGTCCTGTTCGACGGTTCGCGGCTGATGAGCGAAGCGGTTTTCTTCCACCGCGCCAGCCGCACGCTGATCGTCGCCGACCTGATCGAGAATTTCCCGGAAGGCCACTTCAACTGGTGGCAGCAGCCCGTGGCCCGGTTGGCCGGCATCCTCGCGCCCCATGGCAAGACGCCGCTGGACTGGCGCCTGAGCTTCAACAAGCACAAGGCGCAGGCCGCACTGGCCCATATCAAAGCGTGGGCGCCGACACGCATCGTCATGGCCCACGGCGAGGTGGTGGCGGAAAAGGACAACCAGTTCCTCAACGAGTCGTTCGACTGGTTGCAGTGATCCGGCTCTGGAGTTTCCGTATGAACCGCCATGAACGCCTGATCGTCTACTACGACGGAGCCTGCCCGCGCTGCCGGGCGGACCGGCGTCGCTACGAGCGCTGGGCCGGCGCCCAGTCCGTCACCTGGTACGACATCACCGGCCAGGATGCGGAGCTGCGCGCTCTGGGCATCGACCCGCGCCAGGCCCTGCACGAACTCCACGTGCAGGACAGCGCCGGCCACATCCATCGCGAGCTGGACGCCTATCGCCTGCTGATGGCGCGGGTTCCGCGTCTGCGCCCGTTGGCCTGGCTGTTGGGGCTGCCGCTGGTGCGTCCGCTGCTGTCCCGGCTGTATCGCGACTGGGTGCGACGCCGCCTGCGTCGGCAGGGACGGGCCTGAGTCGACGGGCGTTGTCAGCGGGGGCGGCGATTGCCGATAATGCGGGCAACGACAGGCAGAGAGGTGAACGATGGCGAAATCCCTGCAGGAACAGTTGATGCAGGCCGGACTGGCGGACGAGAAAAAGGCCCGCCAGGTGCGTCAGGAAAAGCGCAAGGCCCGCAAGCAAAAGCAGCCGACGGACGCCGAGGCGGCGGCCCGCAAGGCCGCGGCGGACAAGGCGCGTGCGGAAAAAGTCGAGCGGGATCGCGAGATCAACCGTCAGCGTCAGGAACAGCAGGCGCAACAGGCCCGCCAGGCGCAGATCCGGCAGATGGTCGATCAGCACGGCGTCGCCCGGGACAAGGGTGAGACGGCTTACCAGTTCGTGGTGGGCACGAAAATCCAGAAGATCTACGTCAGCGCCGAGCAGGCGGACAAGCTGGCCCGTGGCCGTCTGGCCATTGCCGTGCTGGGGGAGGATTTTCACCTGATCCCGGCGGACACCGCCCGCAAGATCCTGGAGCGGGACGCCGAGATGCCGGTGATCCTGCACGATCCCAAGGCGGATCAGCCGGATGAGGACGATCCCTACAAGGACTACCAGATCCCCGACGACCTGATGTGGTAACGGCGTAGAGCCGGCGTCGGCCGGTCGTTCCACTTTCCGCAACATCATGTCTCGCCCCGCCGTCCCTGACGGGCCGGGGTTTTGTGTATCTTGGCGGAATCGATGTTTATGAGATCGGTTCTCAACAAATACACCAAGGAGACATTCATGAAGGTAAGACAAACCCTGGCCGCCGCGGCGCTGGCTCTCGGCGCCAGCCTGGGCCCGGCGGCGGTCGCCGCCCACGACCTGCCACGCGTGGTGAGTTTCGACTTCGGCAGCCTCGACACCCTGGATGCCCTGGGCCTGGGCGATCAGGTGGTCGCCGTCCCCAAGGGCGGCCTGCCGGATTACCTGTCCCAATACAGCGGCGATGCCTACCCGGACGCCGGTAACCTCAAGAGCCCCGACGTGGAAGCGGTGCGCGGAGCGGCGCCGGACCTGATCCTCGTCACCGGCCGTCAGGGCGACGCCGTGGAAACGCTGGACGAGATCGCCGAGACGGTCAATGTGGGTCTGGAAGACGGCGCATACCTAGAGGCGGTTTCCGCCAACGTGCTGAAGCTGGCCGAGCGTTTCCACGCCCGGGATCAGGCGGAGACGGCGCTGGCGGAGCTTCGGGCGGTTGTGGAGAAGCAGCGCGATCGCATCGACGAAACGCAGGACGTGCTGGTGGTTACTCACAACGACGGTCACTTCGGCCTGCGTCACGAGCCCGTGGTCTACGACCTGCTGGGCCTGGCCGAGCCGGTGGTCCCGGACGACGTGGAGTCGGTTACCCGCGGTACCCGCACCTTCACGCCGCTGACGCCGGACGTCATCGCGCGGATGGCACCGGATCACCTGATGATCGTCGACCGCAGCGCCGCCATCGGGGCCGGTCAGGTCGATCTCGATGCGTTGAAGCAGCAGCTGGGTGGCGCGGTGCCGGCTGTCACCGTGCTCAACCCGGGCCTGTGGTACCTGTCCGGCAATGGCCTGGAAAGCGTTCGCCTGCAGGTTGAAGAAGTGGTACAGGCCCTCTAAATCGAACTGCGTCTTTCTTGATTGGCCGTGCCCGGCGTTATTCGACGCTCGGGTGCGGCGTTTTTGCCGCCCCTCTCGTTCGATTCTCCTTCCCCACCCGCCGCACGTTCACCAGCATCGGGCTGCCGCAGGCCGGGTCCGGCACTACTTGGCAGTTCACCCCGTAGAGTTCCCGCACCAGGTCTTCCGTCAGTACGTCCGAGGGCGCGCCCTGGGCGATGATGGCGCCTTCGCGCATGGCCACCAGCTCATCGGCGTAGCGACAGGCGCTGACCAGGTCGTGCACCACCATCACCACCGTCTTGCCCTGCTCCGACAGCTCGCGGATCAGCTCGAACACTTCGATCTGGTGGCCCAGGTCCAGGGCGGAGGTGGGCTCGTCCAGCAGCAGCAGGGGCGTCGACTGGGCGATGGCCATGGCGATCCAGGCGCGCTGGCGCTGGCCGCCGGACAGGGTGTCCAGGGAACGGTGACGCAGGCTCTCCAGGTCGGCCGCGACCAGCGCCCGCTCCACCGCGTCGCGGTCGTCGCCGGACCACTGGCGCAGCCAGCCCTGGTGGGGCTGGCGGCCGAAGCGGATCAGGTCGGACACGGTCAGGCCTTCCGGCGCGGCGTTGTCCTGGGGCAGCAGGGCGATCTCCTGGGCCACTTCCCGCGACGGGCGCCGGTGGATGTCCTTGCCGTCCAGCAGAACCACGCCGTTGGACGGGGCGTGGACCCGGGCCAGGCCGTTGAGCAGGGTCGACTTGCCGCAACCGTTGGGCCCGACGATGGCCGTGACCGCCCCGGGTTTGAGGGTCAGGTCGAGATCGTCGATGATCGTGTGCGGGCCGTGCGCCAGGCCCAGTGCGCTGGCCTGCAGATCGATCTGCCGGAACGGGGTGGCCAGGAAATGGCTCATAGATGACTCCTCGGGGAACGGCGCAGCAGAATCCACAAGAGGTAAGGACTGCCGACGATGGCGGTGACGATACCGACCGGAATTTCGATGGGGGCGAGCATGATCCGCCCCGTCAGGTCCGCCAGCACCATGACGATGGCGCCGGCCAGGGCCGAGGCCAGCAGCGGCACGCCCCGGTAGCGACACAGCGCGCGTGCGGCCTCCGGGCCCAGCAGCGCCACCATGCCCACCGGGCCGGCCACGGCCACCGCCAGGCCGGTCAGCACCACCGACAGGAACAACCCGGCGAAGCGGACCTGGCGCAGGCGGATGCCGAGACCCACGGCCACCTGGTCGGAGAACTGCAGGATGCGCAGGTAGCGCCCCAGGTAGATCGCACCCATGAGACCCAGAGCGAGCCCTGCGCCCAGAATGGCCGTGGACAGCGGCTCGCGGGCGTTGAGGCTGCCCACGGTCCAGGGATAGGCCGCGTTGGCGGTGTCGATCGCCACCCGGCTCAGCATCACTTGGGTCACCGCCCCGGCGACGGCACCAATGCCCAGGCCGGCGACGATGAAACGATACCCCCGGGTGCCGCTGCCGCCGGCCAGGCCGAACGCCAGGGCGGTGGCCGTGGCGGCCCCGGCCAGAGACATGGCCGAAGGGGCGATGGCGATGCCGGCGCTGACCACCGAAGCGACAGCAAAGGCCGTGGCGGCGTTGTCGATGCCGATGATGCCGGGGGTGGCCAGCCGGTTGCGCGCCAGGGTCTGCATCAGGCAGCCGCTCAGAGCCAGGGCCGCGCCGGTGGCGATGCCGGCCAATACCCGCTGCAGGCGCAGTTCCTGCACCACGAACTGGCTCATGGTGGCCCCCTGGCCCATCAGCGCGTGCAGGGTTTCCAGCGGCGACAGTTTGACCGTGCCCAGCGACAGGGAGGCCAGCGCCGCAACGATCAGCACGATCAGCAACACTCCGTTGACGGCGACCGAGCGCTTGTCCAGCAGCAGGTTCCAGCCTCGGGCGGTGGTCGAAAGGCGCAGGCGCCAGTAGCCATCGGGGGCGGGCGGCCGGTCGGTGGGCCGGGGCATGACGGGGTGGGACAGATCCATAGACTGTTCAGTGACCGGTTAGAGCGAAGGGAGACGACGGGCGCGGACAATGGCCAGCAGCACCGGGGCGCCGATCAGGGCAGTCAGCACGCCCAGCGGCAGTTCCGTGGGCGCGGCGATCAGGCGCGACAGCACGTCCGCGCCGATGACCACGATCGGACCGATGGGCAGACACAACCACAGGGTGCGGCGGATATCCGGACCGGCCAGGGCGCGGGCGGCAAACGGCACCACCAGGCCCACGAACACGATCGGCCCGGCCATGGCGGTGGCACCGCCCACCAGCAGCGCCACGGCGATCACCACCAGCAGGCGGATACGCCCCGGGCGGTGCCCCAGGCCCACCGCCACCCGCTCGCCCAGCGCCAGGGAAGCCAGCGGGCGGGCGATCAACAGGGTGATCAGCGCCGCCACACTGAACGACGGTATGACCCGCATCAGTGAATCAAGGTTGCGGCCGGCGACGCTGCCGGTAACCCAGAAGCGGATCTCGTCGGCGGCGCGTTCATCGAACAACAGCAACAGGGATGTGAGCGCGATCAGCAGGCTCGACAGCGCGGCACCGGCCAGCACCAGGCGGATCGGGTCGTTGCCGACGCCCTGCAGGCGCGCCGCGCCCAGGGCGAACAGGCAGCCGCACAGGGCGCCGAACTGGGCCACGGCGACGGTCAGGGTAGCGGCGCTGGCGCCCAGCACCAGGGCCACGGCGACGGCAAAGGCGCTGCCGGCACTGATGCCCAATAACCCGGGCTCGGCCAGGGGGTTGCGCGCCACCGATTGCATCAGCGCGCCGGCGATGCCCAGGGCGATACCCACCGCCAGCCCCACCAGGGTGCGCGGCAGGCGTAATTCGGTGACGATGAAACGGGCCTCGTCGCTGCCCTGCCCGGCCAGTACCTGGATGGCGTCGGCGGGCGATACGGAGCCCGCCCCCAGTAGCAGGCTGGCGAGGCAGACCCCCAACAGCAAAAATCCCGTCGCCAGCAGCAACGGGATCAACGGTTGGCGCAGACGGTATCTGCGCCTTGCGGCGAATAGCCTGGACCGCATTACGAATTACCGGGCATCGGGCAACTGGCTCTCAATGGTGTCGAGGATGGATTGCGCCGCCAGCGGGCCCGTGGCGCTGGTCCAGATCTGTCCGTCCACCGGAATCACGTGGCCTTTCTCGACCACCGACAGGCGGTTGTAGGCCGGCGATTTCTCGGCGGCGGCGAGGGCGTCGCGGCCTTCGGTGTTGAGGGTGGCCAGGAACAGCCAGTCGCCGTCCATCAGGTTCAGGTTCTCCTGGCTCAGCGGCGAGCTGTGCGGGCGGTTGGCCTTGACCGCACCGGCGTCGCCGACGGTGAAGCCGGTGGCTTCCAGCAGGCCGGTGGAGAACAGGGTCGAAGCCATGATCAGCGGGCCCTGGGGCATCCAGCGGGCGAGTACTGCGTCGCGTTCGTCGGCCGGAATGCGCGCCTCGACGGTCCGGGCTACCTCGGCGATATGGGCGTCCACGTCCGTCAGGGCCTGCTGCATCTCGTCTTCCTTGTCCAGCGCCTTGGCGAAGAACTCGGCTTCCGCGCGCCAGTTGTCCGGTTTGAAACCGCTGGTGGTCGGAACCAGGGTCGGGGCGACTTTCGACAGCAGGTCGTATTGCTCTTTGGGCAGTCGGGAGGACGCCAGGATGATGTCCGGCTGCAGGGCGACCACGGCTTCCAGATTGGTTTCGCGGGCGGTGCCGACGATGTTGATGCCGTCGGCGCGATCCTGCAGATAGGTGGCGACGCTGTCGCCGCCGCGGGTCATGATCGCGCCCACCGGTTCGACGCCAACCGCGTAGGCGCTGTCCAGGGCGCCTTCGTAAAGAGTGACCACACGCTCCACATCGCCGTCGACCGTGACCGGGCCGTAGGCGGTGTCCAGGGTGCGGGCTTCCGCAAAGGCATGCCCGGCGCCAAAGGCCATGGCGAGGCTGAAAACAAGGCTGAGCCCGCGGCGGGCCGGATGATTCGATGTCATAGTGCTGATGTTTCCCATTCGCGTTTGGAAAGCCTGCGGGCCTATCCTACCAGAAGCGGCCGGATAGCGCGCCGCAGGCGCCGATCTTTACAGAGTCCTTACGTCGGTTAGAAACCGACGTTCAGGGCCAGCCAGTAGCGGCGGCCGTCCTCGGTGTAGCCGTACTCGTCATAGTTCACGTCCTCGTCGAACAGGTTGTAGACGCCAGCCTTGATGGTGGCCTGCTCGGTGACGGCGAAGGTCAGGCCGCTGTCGACGAAGGTGTAGGACGGCGCGATGGTGGAGCTTTGTGATGGTCCGGTGGTCGGGTTGCTTTCCTCGCCACGGTAAGTCACGCGCAGCCACGGTTTGACGCGATTGGAGGCCTCCCAGTCCAGGCCCAGGGTGGCCAGATGTTTGGGCAATTGGGTCAGCGGCTCGCCTTCGTACTCGCCGGATTTCTGTTCGGAATCGGTATAGGTGTAGCTGACGTTCGCCTCCAGGGTGTCGGTCAGCGGCGCGCCGAGGCTGACTTCCACGCCCTGGGTCACGGCCTCGTCCACGTTGATGCGGTAGGTGGGATCGGAACCGAACTGGTTGGGGCCGGCGTCGCAGATCGTCTGCGGGCAGGCGACGCGGGTGATCTTGTCGTCGAAGTCGTTGTGGAACACGGTCACCGAGCCGTTCAGGCCGGTCGCGAAATCGTTGTAGTGCAGTCCGATTTCCTTGTTGAGCGAGGTCTCCGGTTCCAGATCCGGGTTGCCGTAGACGTTACCGCCGCGGCTGGTCTGGCCCCAGTCCGGCGTGATTTCCCGCAGGCTGGGTGCGCGGTAGCCGGTGGAAACGCCACCCTTCAGGGTCCAGGCTTCGGCGAAGCGCCAGACGCCGTAGAGACGTGGGCTGATGTTGCTGCCGTAGTTCTCGTCGTCGTCCATGCGCACGCCGCCGGTCAGGGCGAAGCTGTCGGTCATCTGCCATTCATCCTCGGCGAAGACGGCCCAGCGCTCGTTGTCGATCTCGGTGCGGTCGGAAATCTGGTTGGATGTCTGGTCTTCCAGCTCCTCTTTCTCAAAATCGGCACCGACGGTGGCGGTGTGGTTGGCGATGGGCACCACCAGGCTGGTCTTGGCGACGGTGTTGGTGATGGTGATTTCGCGCGACTGGTTTTCGGTTTCTTCGCGTTGCACGTAGCTGTCACTGGTGCCGATGGCCCAGCGCCCCGTGTGGCTCAGGGAATAGTAGCGACGGATGTGCTTGTTGTCGGAGTCGGTACAACCGCCCCGGCAGCCGTCGGCCTGGCCGGACACGCCCACGTTGGAGCGGCGGCGCTGGTCGGTGACGCCGGCTTCCAGCACGAAGTCCTGGTCCTGGGTCGGAGTAAAGGACAGGCGGGCCGTGGCGCTCTGCAGGTCCTTTTCTTCATAGCCGTTGATGATCTCGTCTTCTTCCCGGCTGTACTGGCGACCGTACACCTGCAGACCCACCAGGTCCTCAACCAGGGCCCCGCCGATGTTGAAGTTGGCCTGCTGGACGTTCCCGGAGTCCTGATCCTCCTGGTAGATGGTGCTGATCTCCACGTTACCGGTCCACTCGCGCGGCACCTTGCGGGTGATCACGTTGATGACACCGCCGATGGCGTCGGAGCCATACAGCGTCGACATAGGCCCGCGCACCACCTCGATCCGCTCGATGGACGCCAGCGGTGGCAGCCAGTCCTGCTCGAAGCCGGCGGAGCCGTTGGGTCGGCTTTCCCGGCTACCCTGGCGTTTGCCGTCAACCAGCAGCAGGGTATAGCTGGCGCCCATGCCGCGCATGGAAATGTCAGCGCCGTTGTCGCCGGCACCGCCGCCGGTCACGATCACGCCCGGCACGTCGCGCAGGGCGTCGGTGATGTCTTCATAGGAACCGCTGTTCAGCTTCTCGCTGTCGATTACGGTGATCGACGCGGGCGCGTCGGTGACGTCCTGCTCAAAGCCGGCGGCGGTCACGACCAGCGGGGCCAGGGTGGTGGAATCGTCGTCCGACTCCTGGGACCAGGCCTGACCGGGGATCATGGCCAGACTGGCCAGCGTGGCGGCACTGACGGCTGCGGCGAGGTTTTTTTGGTGTAAAGGCATAGCGTCTCCAGCACAGGAATTGCAAAAACAGGGATTGCAAAGAATCTGTAAATTTTCATAAATGATAATAATTCGCGTTCATGGTGGGCAGGTGATAAAGTCGAACGCTTTGTTGCAGATTCCGGAACGGGGGTGGAAAACCAATGTTTGATCTGAAGGAGCTGGAAGCGTTTGTGGCGGTCATCGGCTCCGGCAACCTGTCGGCCAGCGCCCGCGATCTGGATCTGCCCAAGTCGACCCTGAGCCGGCGCATCCGTCAGCTCGAAGCTAATATCGGCCAAAGCCTGCTGCGACGGGAATCGAACCGCCTGAGCCCCACCGAGGCCGGCCAGGTGTTCTACCGCTACTGTCACGAGATCCTGGAGCTGGCCGGAAGGGGGCAGGATGCCCTGGAAGAGCTGCGCGGTGAGGTGCGGGGTGAGCTGGTCCTGCGTTCCCACAGCGCTTTTACCCGGGGCTGGTTTACGCGCCAGGTGGAAAGCTTCATGGAGCGGCATCCGGAGGTGAAGGTGGTCCTGCGCACCCAGACCGAACCGCCCCGGGGCGATCCGGGCGATGATGTCTGCCTGTGGCTGGGGCCCCTGCACGACTGTCCGATGCGACAGATCCAGTTGGGCAGCCTGAGCCAGGGCATCTATGCCAGCCCCGAACTGCTGGAACGCCACGGCGAGCCGCGCCATCCCCGTGAGCTGGCGCGTTATGACTGGGTGGACATGATGGGCGTGGCCTCCGACGGGGTCATCCTGCATCACCCGCGTGAGGGCATCTATCCCCTGAAGCCGTCGCAACCGTCCTTCCGCGTCGACCAGTTCACCCTGCAGGGCGATGCCATCGTGCGCGGTCGCGGGTTGGGCCTGATGCCGCACTGGCTGGTAGCCCTGCGCAACCGGCATCACCCCGGCGCCATGCAGCTGTGCCTGCCGGAATGGCTGGGGCCGGCCCTTCCCGTCTGGCTGGTGCATTCGCACGGCCAATTGCCGCGCCGTACCCGCGCCCTGATCGAGCACCTCAAGGCCGGGGTGCCGGAAGCCTGGAATACCCGGCGCGTCCTCGAACCCGTTTATTAACGGCCCTCATCCCCACGATATCGGGTAGGCAGATCTACGTATTATTGGTAGCTGGCTAACTAAAATTATAAATTGTTAGAATGGTGGCTTATATTAGCTTGCTACACTAATGATTTGTAAGCGACCAGATGCGTCGCCAGCCCAGGAGGACACCTCATGTCCGAAGCCAACACGGACACCCGTCTTCCCGGTCACGACGATCTGACCCTGTCCATCCATACCGACCTGAAACCCTCGCTGGGCGGTGCCCTGGGGCGCCTGCACCGACTGTGGCGGCGTGCGATCACCGAATCCGTCGCCGATCTGGGGATGACGGAGAGCCGTTGGGCGGTGATGGTGCACCTGGTGAAGATCGGCGAAGGCTGCAGCCAGCAGCAGCTTGCCCGGGAGCTTGAAATCGAAATGCCGTCGCTGACCCGCACCCTCAACCAGCTGGAAGAACTCGACCTGCTCGAACGCCGGCCCGACCCCCACGACCGCCGCGCTCACCGCCTGTGGCTGACCGAGACCGGCCGTGACCGGGTGGCGTTGATGGAACGTCGGATCCTGGATGTCCGCACCGCGATCTGCGAGGGCGTGACCCAGCAACAGGCCGATGTCTTTGCCGACCTGCTCACCCTGATGGAAGCCAACGTGCGCCGCCACCTGGAGCAGGACCAGAAGGAGAATCCCCTACCATGACGCCGGATCAGAAGTTTGCCCGGTGGGTCCACCTGTCACTGGTGGCCTTTGCGGTTGTGTTTGTCTATTTCCTCATGGCCGACCTGTGGATGCCGCTGACACCGCAGTCCCGGGTCATGCACCCGGTTGTCCAGGTGGCGCCCCAGGTGAGCGGCCAGGTGGCCAGCGTTCACGTACGCAACAACCAGCATGTGGCGGTGGGCGATCGGCTCTTCACACTCGACCGGCGACCGTTCGAGCTGGCGGTGGAACAGGCCAGGCTGGCGCTGGAGTCTGCCAGCGTGCAGAACGATGAATACGACGCCGCCATCGCCGCCGCCGAGGCTGACCTGGCCGCCGCCCAGGCCGAGTCCGAGCAGGCCGAACGCGATCACCGGCGCATGCAGCGTCTGATCAAACAGGGCGGTGTGTCCCGGCAACAGGCCGACCAGGCCCGTTCCGCCTACGACGCCGCCCGCGCCCAGGTGGCGGCAGCTCGCGCCAAGGTCCGGCAGCTGGAAGTGCAGCGCGGCGTCACCGACGACCAGAATCTGCTGCTGCGCCAGGCTCGCAACGATCTGTCCCAGGCCCAGCTCAACCTGAGCTACACCGAGATTCGGGCGGAAGAGCCGGGCGTGGTGTCCAATCTCCAGGTTCAGCCCGGCACCTACGCCAAGGCCGGTACGGCGCTGGCCGCTCTGGTGGGTGATCGTGCCGACATCGTGGCGGATTTTCGGGAAAAATCCCTGACCAAGGTGCAGCCCGGCGACACCGCCTCGGTGGTCTTCGACGGGCGCCCCGGTGACGTGTACCCGGCCCGGGTCGAGGCCATCGACGCCGGCACCGGTCAGGGCCAGATCCTGCCCGACGGCACCCTGGCCACGCCCCAGTCCACCGACCGCTGGGTGCGCGACGCCCAACGCCAGCGCTTGCATCTGCAACTGACCCGCGATCCGCAACGGCTGGAGCAGATGCCCTCCGGCGCCCGGGCCACGGTGCAGCTGTTTCCGGTCGACGGACCGGCGAGCTGGCTGGGTAGCGTGCAGATCCACCTGGTCAGCCTGCTGCACTACATCTACTAGGGGCCCTGCCGATGTCGCGCTTCAAGCCGGTCCTGATGGTCCAGAAGGCATCGATGAACGCCAACGATCTGCGACAGTGCCTGCGCATTGCCTTCGGCGGTATCATCGGCTTTCTGATCTGCAAGCTCAGCAACAGCAGCTACGGCGCGTTCTATACCGTCTACCCGATGCTGCTGCTGGGCATGGTGCCGATCATCAACGCCCACATCGTGCGCCAGTTCGCCGCCGCGGCCGGTCTGGTCACGGTGGTGGTGCTGGTGGTGCATGGCCTGTTCGGCGACAAGCCGGTGCCCATGGTCCTGATCGTGCTGGGCCTGTTCACCCTGTGCTTTCGCGCCATGTCGCGGGGATCCAACCTGCTGTTCGGGGCCCAGTGCATCGTCAGTCTCTCGATGCAGTTCAACTTTGCCAGCTACCCGTCGACGGACGTGATCGACCTGGCCCTGTCCAACGCCGGGGCCACGGCGACGACCATCTTCATCGCCTTCCTGATGCACACGCTGTTCCCGGATGTGGAACCGCGCCAGCCCCGGCAGATGGCGCAGAAACCGCTGAGTAACCAGCGTCACGAGGTGATCCTGGCCACCACCGTGTGCACCCTGTCGTTCGTGGTGTTCCAGGTCATGGACCTGCGCGGTTCCCTGTCGGCCCAAGTGGCGACCATCCTGATCCTGTTCCCGATGACCTGGAAAGGCGCCGGACCGGCCGGCTGGAACCGGGCCATTGGCACCCTGGTGGGCTGTAATTTCGGCCTCATCGTCCAGCTGGTGCTGATGAACCATTACACCACCCTGCCGCTGACCGCCTTCGGTCTCTGGCTCAGCCTGTTCCTGTTCGCCCGCCTGCACACCCTGGAAGGCGGCCTGTCGGCGTCCGGATTCAGCGCCCTGACCACCATGGCAATCCTGTTCGGCCAGTACCTGACGCCCGCGCACGACCTGATCTACAGCGACCTCTACCGCTTCAGTTCCATGGCCGTGGCGGTGCTGGTAACCCTGTGCCTGGTCTACCTGATGCACCACCTGCTCGACCGTTTCCCCGCCACCCGCCTGCAGTCGCTGGGGTAGTGTTCCGCCCGGTCGGATCGGCGGGATCGGGCGGTGCCTGACAGTCCGGTCACTTGACGTGTCGCCGATACCGGGCAACATGGAAGGCTGAATTTCATCGGATCCGGGAGTGGGGGCCTGGTGCGTGGCGCGACAATCGGTTTGGAAGCGGACCCTCCGCTGGCTGCTCTTCCTCGTGCTGGGGCTGTTACTGCTACTGCTCGGTCTGATCGCGCTGCTGCGCTTCGTCGATCCGCCCACCACGGCCTTCATGCTGGCGGACCGCTTCCAGCATCCGGAACGCCGCCAGGTGCAGAACTGGGTGGCGCTGGAGGAGATCTCGCCCTGGATGCCGCTGGCCGTTATCGCCAGTGAGGATCAGCGTTTCCTGCAACACTGGGGGCTGGACCTGGATGCGATCCGTACGGCGGTGGCGGATTATCGCGACGGCGACAATCTGCGCGGCGCCAGCACCATCTCCCAGCAGACCGCCAAGAACCTGTTCCTGTGGAACGGCCGTCAACTGGTGCGTAAGGGGCTGGAAGCGGGGATCACCCTGGGCCTGGAAGCGCTCTGGTCGAAGCGGCGCATCATGGAGGTCTACCTCAACGTCGCGGAGTTCGGCGATGGCGTCTATGGTGTGGAAGCGGCCAGTCTGCGCTATTTCGGCATCCACGCCCGCCAGCTCAGTGCCAGTCAGGCGGCGCGACTGGCGGCGGTGTTGCCCAACCCCAAGGCGTTGAACGCGGCGCGGCCCTCCGCCTACGTCTGGCAGCGGGTGGACTGGATCACCGGGCAGATGAGTCAGCTGGGTGGGCCGGCCCTGGTACGGCCGATGATTGGTACCCGCTGAGGCCCGCCCCGGCGAGACCCCGACGGCTGGTTTATAGTGTGAGGGAGCCAGTCCATCGCTCAACGCCAACGAACAGGAGACAGTGTGCTGCGGATTTCCCGCAATGTCGTGATCAGTGACGACGAAATCGAGTGGACCGCCATCCGCGCCCAGGGCGCCGGCGGCCAGAACGTCAACAAGACGTCCAGCGCGATCCACCTGCGTTTTGATATCCGCGCTTCGTCGCTGCCGGAGGTCTACAAGGAACGCCTGTTGGCCATGGCCGACCAGCGCATCAGTAAGGACGGGACCCTGGTCATCAAGGCACAACAGTACCGTACCCGGGAACAGAACCGGGAGGATGCGCTGGCCCGGCTGCAGGCACTGTTGCAGGCGGCCGGCGAGACTCCCAAGGCACGCCGGGCCACACGCCCGTCGCGCTCTGCCAAACGCAAACGCATGGACCGCAAGACCCAGCGCGGCCGCACCAAGGCCCTGCGTGGCAAGGTACAGGTCTGAAAGTAAGGTGCAGATCTGAGAGGCACAGGTTGGCCGCTGCTGTCACGGGGCGGTCATCGATCCGTGAATAAATGGACCAGCAGGAGACAACAGGATGAATCGCGGCGCTAAGCGTATGTTCAAACGGATGAGCCAGTGGACGGGCATCAGCCTGGTACTGGGAGCCTTGGTGCTGGCCAGCGGCTGCGCCTGGTTGCAGGGGACCTCCGACATGAAATTAATCGACGGCACGGTCACGTACCGGGAGCGCATGATGCTGCCACCCGGTGCCGATGTGACCGTCACCCTGGAAGACGTGTCCCTGGCCGACGCGCCGGCGCACGTGATCGCCGAAACCCGCTTCAAGGCCGACAGTGCCCCGCCCTGGAATTTCCAGCTGGCCTACGATCCGGACGACCTGCTGCCCAACCGTCGCTACAGCCTGCGCGCCAAGGTGACGGTTGAGGACCGGCTGATATTCATCTCCACCCAGGCCAACCCGGTGGATCCCGTGGCCCAGACCGAACCGGTCGACATCGTGGTGTCCCGCACCGGCGGAACCATCGCCGACGAGGCGCGTGCCGACACGCCCGCCCACGGCCTGGTGGGCACCTTCTGGGAACTGACCCACATCGGCGATGACGCCATCGACCGGGAGAGCGACAAGCGCAAGCTCAACATCGTCCTGGATGGCGAAGACGACCGCGTTTCCGGCTTCTCCGGCTGCAACCAGTTCTCCGGCGGTTACACCCTGACCGGTGACCAGCTCCAGTTAGGCCCGCTGGCCTCCACCATGATGGCCTGCTTCGAGGGCATGGAGCGCGAGCAGGCATTCCAGAACGCACTGCAGAAGACGGCCCGTTACGAGCAACAGGGCGCACGATTGACGCTGTTCGATGCCAGTGGCGCCGTGCTGCTGAAGTTTGTCTCCGGCGATCAGCTCTGATCATGACCGCCGCCGTCCTCAACATCACCAACGGCGATCGGGCCCTGGAGACGTTGCAGGACGCCGGGGTCACCGGTGAATGGCTGCCCTGGCGCGACATCCTGCACGAAGGGCCGGTCCCGGCCGGCCTCAGTCTGACCGAACTGTCCGCCTGCCGCGCCCGGTTCATCGCGGAGCGGCATTGGTCAACGCCTGAGCAGGTGCAGGCGGATTTCGCCGAGCGTGATGCCCTGTTGGCGGGGTGTGGACGATTCGACGCCGTGCGGCTCTGGTTCGAGCATGACCTGTACGACCAGCTTCAGTTGCTGCAGGTGCTCGACGCCCTCGCTGAGCGGCTGCCGGCGAACACCGCGCTGACGCTGTTGTGCGCGGACGAATACCTGGGCGAGGGCCGGGACGGGATGCGGCCGCGTTTCGAGGCGTTGGAAGCGCCGGTCAGCCGGGCACAGATCCAGTTGGCCCAACGCGCCTGGCGGGCGTTCCGTGAGCCTGACCCCGAGGCCTGGGTGCATCTGCTGGATGAAGACACCACCGCCCTGCCGTATCTCGACGGCACGGTACGGCGGGTGCTGGAGGAATACCCCCAGCCCGGTACCGGGCTGTCGCGCACCGCCTACCATGCCCTCAGCCTGATCGCCCAGGGCGAGAACCGTTTCAGCCCACTGTTTGCCGAATACCAGAAAACCGAGGATCGCCGTTTCCTCGGGGACCTGGGGTTTCACTGGCTGCTGGACACCCTGGCACAGGGTGACGCCGCTTTGCTGGCCACCGGGGGGCCGCAGCCGCCGGTGATCGATCCGCGCCAGACCTACGAACTCACCGATCACGGTCGGGCGGTCATGGCGGGCCGCGCCTCGGCTTATCCGCTGCTCGTCGATGGGCGCTGGATCGGTGGCGTCGAGCTGCGCCCGGAGCGCTTCTGGGAATGGGATCCGGCCGCCGGGTTACTGATCCCCCGCAGTGTCACGACGGCGACCGGTTGATCGTGGTTCAGGGCCAGGGATAGTCGGCGACGGGCCGCCCTTCCGCCTTGAGCTGGCGGGCGACTTCGCGGCGCAATTGCACCACGTCCTGCACGTCCGTCTGCCGCAGGTAATGGACTTCGGCATCGGTAAACGGTGTGAAATCCTGCCCCAGCGACTCCCCGCCCCACTCCTTCATCACGTAATTGAGCACGTCGGCAATCTGCTGGTCGTTCAGGCTGGAGCCCACCACACCCGGCACGTGCAACAGGTATTCCCGGCCGCGCGGCAGATAGCTGAACGACGCCACCGAATCCCGGAAATCCGGAATCCGGCCCCGCTCGCTGCCGGCGCCGTGCGGCCCGTGGCAGCCGATGCAACGCAGGGTGTAGTTCTGTTTGGGCGTCCAGGCGCCGCCTGTGCCGGCCTCCCCGGCGAGCGCCGGAGAGGCCAGAGCCATCAGCAGGGCCAGGAGGGCGGGCCTAGGCGCCACCGGCCATACCCACCACGACCGCCACCGTGCAGTGGTAGCCCTGGGAGCTGTTGGCCATGCACCAGTTGATGTCGTTGTGCAGGCCCATGCGGTAGCCCGGCCGCTCGCGCTCGCTGGTCAGACACTCGTTACCGGTGCAGGCGGCCTTGCCGCAGCAGTCGTTGTACGACACCAGGTAGTCCTTGCCGTCGTTGGGGTTGCTGCAGGTGCCGACCCAGGACACTTTGGACGCCTCGGCTCCCGGTGGGCAGCTGGTAATCGTGCCGCCACAGTCGTTACAGAGGTTGCCGTCCAGGGCGCAGTAGCGCCAGTACTCGCAGTTGGTGGGGGCGTTGTGGTCCCCGCTCCCGGCTTCTTCGGCGTGGGCCACGCCGAAGTTCTTGTCGAACGGCAGGATCGGCAGCATGGCGCTGCCGGCCACGGCCATGCCCATCTTGCCCAGAAAGCTGCGTCGGCCGCTGCGGTGGGCCACCCGGCGGGCGATTCTCTCCGAACCCGCGTCCATGCGTGACATCAGTGCATCAATCAGTCTGTTCATGCTCGTTATCCTTGTGCTGATGAGGATTGGGAAGCGTCCAGGTAACCCTGGATGGAGCCGATGCCCATGTCGTGGGCATTGAACAGGCTTTCCAGCTGTTCGCGGCTGTTGACCAGCCCCTTGCCGCGGATGCGGCCGCTGCGGTCGATCAGCACCGCGTAGGGCAGTCGCGCCACCCGGTAGCCCAGCCCCAGTTCGGTGGAGACCACGTAGGGGAAATCGTGCAGCTTGGCCTGGTTGATGAAGCGCTGGTGTTTGGCCTCGTCGCCGTCGCTGGCGAGCACGATGCGCATCCAGTCGCCCTCGCTGTCACGCACCGAACGGAGGATGGGCAGCAGCTTCTTGCACACCGGGCAGGTGGGTGACAGGAAGAACACCAGGGTGGCGCGGTCGGTGGGCGTGCCGACGTGGACCGGCTCGCCGGTGAGGTTGGCCAGGGCGAAGCGGGGCGATTGCTCCCCCACCTTGGGACCGGACTCGTTGACCAGCGCGCCCATGGGCGCGATGCGTTCGTAGAGAATGCCGATCTGGCGGGCGAGCACGAAGAAGGCCACGCCCAGGCCGATCACGGCGAGGAACAGGAAAGCCAGGATGAAGTAGATGGTTGTCATGGGAATCCTCAGTGTTGTCGGGCTTTCATCGCCACCAGATTGGCGTTGGCCTGTTCGAACAGGGTGTAGAGCACCCACAGGCACAGGCCGGCGGCGATGGCGGCGATCACGCCGGGCGTGCTGGTCTCGGGCGGCGGCGCCGTCAGGGGCACCAGCGCCAGCAGGCCCAGCACGCCGTTGCGTACCAGCAGCGAACGGCTCAGCCATTGCGGGGCCCCGCCGCAGCCGCATTCGATGCGCCGGTTGCCGCGCCGCAGGTTGATGCCGATGGCGGTGGCGTAGAGCGCCAGCAGGGCGATGGCCAGGAACAGGCCGATCGGGCGGCTGGCGGCGAAGACCAGCGCCAGCACCGTGACACCCTCGAGCGCCACCAGTGCCATACCCGCCGGGCGCACCAGCGACTCGGGCAGCAGCTCGTAATCCGCCAGGAAGCCCTGGAATTCATCGAAGTCGAACAGCTTGTGGGTGAACGCGCGCAGGAACAGCAACAGCGTGAACACCAGGAAAGTCAGGCTGAACAGACCGGCGACGCCGCTCATGGGGCCACCTGCAGGGATGTGGCCCAGCCCACCTTGTCGTCCGAGGCGGCTTTGACCAACTGGAAGTCGCCGTCGTCGGCCAACACGTACTCGTCGACGCTTTCGTCTTCCTCATTGGTGCCGAACAACCGTGGTGAGTCGTCCTGGGTGACGTCGATGGCGGTCATGTAAGGGGCCTCGGAGCGGCTGACCAGCTTCTCGTCCGCCATGCTGTAGGCCCAGACTTCCTCCGAGGCGTCCTTGTGGCTGCCGTCGTAGGCGTCGGAATGCACGATCATGAACAGCATGTCGTTGGGCTTGTTGTAGGCGGTAATGGCGTAGCCGCCGGGGGCCCAGTCGCCGTCCACGCCCTCGGTGACCGGCAGGGTTTTCTTGAGGGTGACCGTCTCACCGCTGTCGTCCATCAGGTAGAGGTTGCCGTTGAACGAGGTGAAGATCAGCTCGTCGTCGGCGCGGCGCTCGGCGTGCAGGTAAAGCGGATCGTCATCAACGCTGAACAGCGTATCGGAGGTGGCGACCGTGTAGTCCTTGCCGTCCAGGGTGTAAGTGTTGAACTGGCCGGTGCCGCACAGGCTGGAGAACCGGTGGCCACTGGCGGCGGGGATGATGCCGTAGCAGCCGGGGGTGGGCACCTCGGCGACGACGCTCATGGATTCGGTATCCACCACCGTGACGGAGGTGGCGGGCGTGGCGTTCTGCACGTAGACCAGTTCGCCGTCGGCGCTGTCTTCCAGCAGCTGCGTCATGCCGATGGCCTGGGCCGCGCTGTTGGGAACGATTGCTTCACCCTTGGGCGAGAGCGTCTTGACGTCGAACGCCTGCACCACGCTCTCGATGGGGCCGTAGGTGTAGCGTTTCATGTAGTCGGAAATGGTGTAGACGGTGGCACCGTCATCGGACAGGAGCAGCTGCGACGTCAGACCCATGGACACCAGTCCCTTGTAGGTCAGGCCGTCCTGGCCGTAAACGTGGACCCGGCTGGCGCCGTCCCAGCTCGCCTGATTGACGAACACATTGGGGCCATCGCTGATGGCCGGTTCCACACTCATCACTTCCGGTTTGAAGGGCTCGGCGGCCTGGAGGCCGGAGGCACCACCCAGGGTGATCAGGGCAGTGGTCACGCCGAGAAATCGCGATAAAGGACGTCTATTCTTCATGTTCGCGGCTCTTTGTCGTTGCTCATTTCCGGGACGAGGCCCGGCCCGATGGTCACGAGGAGAGTGGCAAGCGGCATGCCAAAGCATAGGAAGCTATGAAGTGAGTCCGTAACTTGCTGAAATATTGGGAGTCGTTGGTCAGGATTTGGCGTTTTGTGTCGCCAATGGGGAGGCGTATTTTGTAAGTGTCTGATAAAGCGCACCCTTTCCGGGACCGAATGCCCCAAAACGGGCGCTGCCCTGGTGTCGGCCCTGACGGGTAGGCCGCCAATAGACCATCGGATCTTGCCCATGGGTCCCGAAGTGGGAGGCGTTGGCGTCTATGATGTGCTCTGGCGGGCGTTGTATGCTCTGCTGATCACCCCATTTTTTCCAGTACCGTTCAGAAGGTGACCAGGGAATGACCGAGAGAACCAATGTAATCCTGATTGGCATGCCGGGCTCAGGGAAGAGTACCGTCGGCGTGCTGCTGGCCAAGCGGGCCGCGTTGAGCTTCGTCGATACTGATCTGCTGATTCAGTCCGCCGAGGGGCGCACCCTGCAGGACATTGTCGACACCGAGGGTTACGCCGCCCTGCGCCGTATCGAAGAGCGGGTGCTGGCCGGCGTCCATGAATCCGGGGCGGTGATCTCCACCGGCGGCAGTGCGGTCTACAGCCAGCGCGCCATGGAGCATCTGAAAACGTCGGGCCGGGTGGTGTTCCTCGACGTCTCCCTGGAGACGGTGCAGGCGCGGATCGGCGACTACAGCCTGCGTGGCATCTCCAAGCGCCCGGACCAGACTCTGGACGAGCTGTTCGAGGAGCGTTACGCCCTTTACAGCCATTACGCCGATATCACCGTCAACTGCGACGGTCTCGACCAGGATGCCGTCTGCGATGCGATCATCCGCCGCGTGCCGGCACTGGCCATGGATTCGGGCGTGGAGTCCTCGGGATGGTGAAGCGTCTGTCGGCGGTGCTGGTCATCGCCTTATTGCTGACGGCGTGCCAGTCAACGCCGCCCAGCGAGTCGCAGCGGATCGGCGAGATGGTGCTGGCGGTGGATGCGGCGATGGACCGGCCCGGTGACCCGGAAGCGCTGGAGACCATCGCCCGTTACGGCACGGACACCCGCTACTACATCATGATCCGCGGCTGGCTGGTGCAGGAACTGGCCGGCGTGGAAAGCCAGCTTGATGCGACCCGCGACCCTGAGCGCAGGGCCGCCTTCCAGGCCGAGGCGGATTTCCTGCGCCAGGCGATCCGGCGCATTGATCTGGAATAGCCTCGCCGGATACTAGTCAGGAACAACCACTTCGCCGGCCTCAAACACGATCCGGTCGGCTTCTTCCGGCGTGTCGGCAATCGGCGGCACGTTGGCGTGGGTAATGGCTGGAGCACCCGCGCCCCGCGGAGTCGTCCGCACCACCTGACTCGGCGGCAGGGCCTCGTCGGTGCTCAGGTGGGCGTACATCCGGTCCAGCGCTTCCACGTAATAGCGGTGCAGCGGCACGTAGCGCTCGTCAAAGCCCGGGAAGGCGTTGAACGCGTCCAGGTGATGGGCGTTGAGCACTTCGTAGTAATGCAGTTGGCTGCGAGCCCCCTCGACCGTTCGATTAAGCCCGAAATACGGTCGCGACGTGTGGTTGATCGGCAGGATGGCGTCGAAACGTCCGGTGACGAATACCGCTGGTGTGCCCCGCAGGTTGCCGCTGGCACGGATCGCCCGAATGCCGTCGGCGATGCGCTCGGCCTGGGCCGCCTGGTCGCCCAGCAGCGGTGCCCCGGTAACCGCATCGCGGCCCAGCGCCAGGCTGCGCAGGCACAGCAGGGCGTCGAGGCCGTAGTCCGGCAATCCGCTTGAGGGGGATGTGCTGAGTGCCAGGTTGGTGGGGCCTCCGCTGGCGTCGTCGAACACCTGGTGAATGCCCGCCGAGGGTGGAACCCCGTTGCTGGTGGCGAACAGGGTCGCCTCAGTGGTGTCTGCAAGCGGCTCGACCGCGCCGGTGCTGGCGTTGGTGGCGGCATAGCCCAGGCCGCACAGACGATCCTCAACCCCAAAGCGCCCGTAGGCGTTGGCGTAGGTCATGCTGATGCTCTGGGCCACGGCGGCGCCGAAGTGGCTGGGGGCGACCAGATTCTGCTCCGGCTGGACGCCGTAGGTCTCATTCAGGATGCGTTGCGCGTCCATGGCCCGGGTATCGGTGTCCGCCCCGCTGACCAGACCCTTGGCGGCCAGGGCACTGCAGATGTTGTCATCCACTGCGGCGTCATTGAGCACGGCGTTGAATGGCGCGTTGTCCCGGACGTCCGGGGCGAGGTTGGCGCAACCCTGATAGACCGCCAGGGCGGTGGTGTAATCCAGCAGGCTGCGGCTGTGGTCGCTGACAGGCGCCGCGTTGCCCTGGCGGATGCTGAAGCCGTTCTCCACGGTCGGGTTTACGTTGGGTTCGGAGACGGCGACCCCATCGATCAGGCCGCGGCGATCTTCCTCCGCCGCCCGTACCGAGGCGCCGCCACCGTTCGACACCGACGATGCAATCACCAGGGTATTGGCCGGTTTCACGGTCACCCGGATCTTGCCGTTGGGCAACTCGTCCCCATAAACCTCGTTCAGCACGTAAAACCCGAACTCGATCGATTTGAGCACGTACTGCCCCCAGTTGGCCTCCGGATTGGTTTGCGAATGGGCGTGCTTGAGCGCGAAGCGATCCGGCCAGTCGGCGTTGAACGCGGCCCGGTCCGACGCCGACAGATCCGGCTGAAACTGACGTTGGGCCGTGGCATCGGTTGTCGTCTGGCCCAGAAGTGTCTGGCCGGCACCCGTCATCAGGTTGAAGGCGCCGGTCCCGGTGCCCTTGTCAGTGTAGATCACCGCACAGCCTTTCTTCAGCCCCCATTCCCCGGCGGTGCCGATGGCGCCGTAGATGCCGCGCGAGCCGGACGATGGGGCGGTGACCATGCAGGCGTTGTCCGGATCGAAGCGGTCGGGAATCTGCAGCATGACCGTGGCTGGCACGTCGCGGTCATCGAGCGTGATCAGGGCCAGGTATTCATCGCCCGGGATCCGGCCTTCGCTGTCTTCGGCATCCACCTGTGGCCCGTACAGGGTGCCGTAACCGCCGCCGGCCGTGGTGTCCACCAGCGCCCGGTAGTTGTTGTAGATGGCCAGGGTGCGCAGTTCGGCGGCGGTGGGGGTGAGGGGATCGGCCGGTGCCGGTGCGGTCGCGCTGGCCAGGCCGCTGGCTCCCAGGCCGCCGGTCAGCAGGTCGTTGTCGGCGTTGTCGTAGCGTTGCTGAACGATGTCGCTGGTCAGGAAATCGGGCTTCTGGTTGATGCCCGCGATTGGCAGGTCGTCGGTTTTGCAGGCAGCCAGCACCAGCGTGCAGGTGCCCAGCAGGGCCAGGTGCGTCAGACGTTGCATGATCATGTCCTCTGGTTTTTATCGATTGTTGTCAGGGATGAGGCCTTCCCACCCGGCACCAGGCCGGGTGAGAGAACGCTGTCACGGGCACTGGCCCGCCTGGAAAACTCCGGCCGCCGTGCTGTGGACCCAGGCGTAGGTGCCCGACACGGCGCCCAGCGCGTCGTCGCCGCCGATGGTGAAATAGCCCATCTGATAGTAGGCCCGGCCGGCAGAGTCGTGCTGCAGGTTGGTGGCGTACCAGTCCTGGCAGTCGCCGCCGCTGGTATCGCCGCCACCTGTTCGACAGGCTTCCGGCTGCGCGGCGTACCAGGTGTCCGGCTCACCCTGGAACAGCGTGACGCTCGACCAGGTGTCGAAAGACGCCCCGATGTCCTGTTGGTCGGTCAGCGAGAAGGCGCGCAGGTCCGAGGTGCCGCCGGCGGTGGCTCGTCCGGCCGTGATATGGCCGCTGGGTGAAGCGTTGGCGGTATCGCAGGTGACGTCCGGTGCGCTGGGATCGATGACCGACACGGTGCGGCTGCGGGTGACGCTGTTGCCGTCGTTGTCGGTGGCAGAGTAGGTGCAGGTGTAGTCGCCCTCGGTGCTGGTATCGACGGCGCTGCAGTCGGCGTTGACGCTGAGGCTGCCGTCCTCCGGATCCGTGGCGGTGGCGCCGGGATCGGTAAACGTGCTGTCCAGATCCACGGTCATGGGGTTGTCGCCGTTCAGGGTCAGTGAGGGATCGCCATTGCTTCCGCCTGAACCGTCCCGGCTGTGGCGGGCAAAGAAGTCCCAGATGATGTCCGGGTAGCTGGGGCCGGCGCGCACCGCCCAGGCCCCTTCGCTGCCATCTTCGCCGCCGACCCAGTAATGGCCGTGGTCAGTGTCCGTGGTATTGGCTGTCGCCGTGGGCCCGTCGAAGAACACCGTCTCCACCACCGAGCGGCCGTCGCCGTTGCCGTAGCGGGTGTGCAGGCAGTCGTAGTCGTCCTGGTGGAACGGCGCGCAGGTGGCCTGGCTCTGTTGGGCGGTGGCGGGTGTGTTGTGGCTGGCGTCGCCGAACACCTGCAGGTGGGCATCGCGGATGTTGCGTCCCGCCGGCTGGATGACCGTGCAGTCGTTGTTGTTCTGCAGGACCATCAGCGGAATCGGGTAGGTGTCGTTCCGTTCCGCGTTCATGTCGCTGACCAACTGACTGACGCTGTGGAAGGTGGCGTAGCCGGGACACTGCCCGGACAGGGAGACCGAGGCGGCGTCCTCACCGTAGGGCAGCCCCGAGGCCGGAGCCGCGGCGGCCCAGTATTCGTTGTGGGTGACGGCGGCGACCACTGCCATGGCACCGCCCGACGACAGGCCGGTGATGTAGCGGCGGTTGGGGTCGATGCTGTAGGTCGCCTCCACCGCCTGACCGATGCGCAGCAGATCCTGGGGCTCGCCGGAGCCTTCGTGCTGGTGCTGGTCGAACCAGAAGCCCCAGCAGTTCTGGTTGCGCAGGCCGTCGTAGCTGGTGATGAACGGTGTGACCAGGATAAACCCGTAGCGGTCGGCGGCCGACTGCAGCCCCCACTCGTTGAGGGCGTTGGACTGGGTCTGGCTGCAACCGTGCAGGGCCATGACCATGGGCGCCGGGGTGATCAGCGTGTCGGGTACATAGACCTGGTACTGGCGGTCCCGGGAGGCGGCGTAGCTGCCGGCGGGAAGGGTGTTGGAGGTGACGCTGCCGGCACTGGCGAGCGCCGGCAACAGCACGATCATGACGACCGCCATGAGCAATCGGGTAGGCATGGTGCGCTCCTTGCTGTCTTGTTGTTGTGATGAAGGGGATTCAGACGGGCCACTGAGCCCGGCAACCGGGTGTTATGCGGTTGCCATGCCAATCCAGGAAAAGCTTTTAAAACAGCAGGTTGGTAATCTGCGCCTGGCAGGGGCCGAGGGGAGTATCCGGATTCCCGGACAGGTGTGGGGCTGCGTCGGGCGGCAAAGCCCCAGCGGACGGGACGGAGGCGGTGTCCGCGGCGATGGACAGTGTCCGCGGGATTGGACAGATCGGCCGGCCTGACGTGAGAGGCCGGCCGATGATCAGGCCGTCAGGCGGTCGTGGTGCGCGGGCGCAAAAGGCTCACCGCAACGCTGATCCCGGCGGACGCAAGCAGTGCCCCGAGGAACGGCGCCAGGGTCGGTACGCCGCCGGGGAAGCTGGCCGCGTGCAGGCCCCGCATCGCGCTGCCGGTGTCGATCCAGCCCGGCAGGATGGCGCCGATGAGGCCGGCCACGGCGCCCCACACCGCCGCCTCGATGGTCATGCGCGACCACAGGCCCAGCAGCACGGGCACCACCACGGTGGCGCACAGCAGGTCGGCGATCAGGAACAGGCGCAGCACTGAGTAGCCCTGCAGCGCCACGATCACCACCGGCACCATCAGGCCCACCGTCAGCCAGCGCGCACCGCTCAGCGACAGGCCGCGTTTTTCGGTCACCGCCAGCGACGCCAGCCCGTTCTGCAGGGTGTCCACCGACGAGGCGACCAGGGTCAGCGCCAGCACCAGCGCCGCCAGGCTTAGCCAGCCCGGCGCCTGGCCGAGCATCGCGAAGAAGGGAATGGGCGGGTTACCCAGGTCGGCGCCGCTGGCGGCCGCGGCAATGCCCAGACCGCCCACCAGGGCGACGACCAGCACCGTGGTTATGCCACCGAGCACCGCGCCCCGGCCCAGTGCCCGGTCGCTGCTGGCGGCCCACAGGCGTTGCCAGTAGCCTTGGTGGAACAGGTTGGCGGCGGTGACCGCGATCACCAGGGTCAGGGCCACGGCGAGGGCATCACCCATCGGTGCCGAGGCCATGGCGGTCGCGGGGCGATCCGGCAGTTGCGGCAGGGCCACCGCTGCGACCAGTGCGATCAGGGCGATCAGCAGCAGCGCCTGCCAGCGGTCGGTGGCAAGGCTGGCGCGCAGCCCGCCCCAGGCGGTGTAGGTCAGGGTTGCCAGGGCGACACCCAGCACCGCGATATTGCCGTCGAGATCGGTCAGCAGCGCGGTGATGGCGCCCACCGCGGTCAGCTCGGCGGTCAGGAAGCACAGCATGTAAAGCACCGATATCAGCGCCACCCAGCGGCGCATGCGGGGTCCGTAACAGGCGTCGGCAAACTCGCCGATGCTGCGGCCTTCCGGCAGGTGACGGCGGATGGCCGGGCCGCAGACGGCGAACACCAGGAACGGCAGCGCCGCGCCGATGGCGTAACCGGCCAGGGCCACCGGCCCCACCAGGGCGCCCACTTCGGGCGGTGCGAACAGGATCCAGCCGCCCATGCCGGAAGCCAGGAAGGACAGCCCCAGGGCGCGGGAGCCCTGGGAATTGCGGGCGGTGACGTAGTCGTCCAGTCCGCCGTCCGTCGCCCGGGCGCGCAGGCCCAGCCAGGTGAATACAAGCAGTGCGGCCGCTATGGCCACCGAGGTCAGAATCACGTCGCGCTTCCTCCGCCGGTACGAACCGGATCAGGTTCCAGGGTTTGGGACGGGAAGGCCCGTCGTGTTCTCAGTCCCACCGCGTCGCGGCGGACTCCCCTGGCGACAAAATGTGTGTAGTCGGTAAGTAATGGTCCATACTGACACAGTTCGAAAGTTCAGGCGATTGGCGTTTAATCGGCTTTACTTTGAACGACGTAGCCTCTTTTCGACGACGCATGGACACCGACCAGAAGGAGACTCCGCATGCCCCTTATCCGATCCGGACTCGCGGCCCTGGCGCTGCTGGTTCTGGCCAATCCCCTCGCCCACGCGGCCGACACCGTCCGGGTGACCCCACTGGGCGGCCAGGACGGCGAGTTCTGCGTGCTCGACCGGGCCCTGGTGTTCGAGGACCCCAACGGCACCCGCATTCTCTACGACGCCGGCCGCACCGTGGCCGGGGCCGACGACCCGCGCCTGGGTGATATCGACGTGGTGCTGGTCAGCCACGTTCACGGCGATCACCTGGGCGACCGTCACATCCCCGAGCCCAATGCCGGCAGTTGCGGTAGCCCGGCGGCCTCGGAGGACGACGCACCCCTGTCCAACAGCGTGAAGATCGCCGTGGCCAAGGACGCGCGCATCGTCACCGGCAGCGAGATGGCGAGCTTCTTCGCCGGGCGCCTGCAGGCCGCTGGCGGCAACCCGGACAACTCGGTGCTGGTCCGCTTCGGCGCCCACGTGGATGAAGGCGGCGTCGGCATCACCACCGTGCCGGCGGTGCACAGCAACGGCCTGTCGCCGAAGTTCATCGACGGTGAGATGGGCAAGATCTACCAGGCCGCCGGGCTGACCGCCTACGTGGGCCCGCCCACCGGCTATGTGCTCACCTTCAGCAACGGCCTGGTGGTCTACCTGTCCGGGGACACCGGCATCACCGCCGATCAGGAAGCGGTTGTCCAGGACTACTACGGTGCCAAGCTGGCGGTGATCAACATCGGCGACACCTACACCACCGGCCCCACCGAGGCGGCCTACGTGGTCAACGAGCTGGTGGAGCCGGCCAGCGTGATTCCCTCCCACGCCAACGAACCGGCGACGAAGGACGGCAAGGTTCAGACGGGGACCCGCACGGCGGCGTTCATCGAGGCGGTGGATGTGCCGGCGCACGTGCCGCTCAGTGGCCGGACCATGGCGTTCGATGCCGGCGGACGCTGTGCGGAAGGCTGTTAGCGAGGACGGCCGGACGCGGGTATGCTGCTCCCTGAGTCGTTAACAGGATGCCCGCGATGTCCGATGCTGTTGCAATCGATCAGGTTTCCCTGCTGGTCGTCAGTGCGCTCAATATCGGCGTGACGGCGCTGGTGGTGCTGGTGCACTTCCAGAGCCTGTACCTGTTGAGCCGCTTTATTCCCCATTTGGGCCTGCCCCACCATTTCCGCATCGTCGTGGGCGTCGGCGGTGCGCTGTTGGCGCACCTGGCGGAGATCTGGCTGTTCGGGCTGGTCTATTACTGGATGAACGAGCGCCCGGACTGGGGCAGCCTGGTGGGCAATTTCAACGGCGAGCTGCTGGACTGCGTCTACTTTTCCATGACCACCTACACCACCGTCGGCTACGGCGACATCGAGCCGTTCGGCCCCATCCGCTACGTTTCCGGCATCGAGGCCCTGACCGGGCTGGTGATGATCACCTGGAGCGCGTCCTTCCTGTTCCTGGAGATGCAGCGCACCTGGAAGCTGGGCCGCTGACGCCGCTCAGGCGTTCTCCACCGACACCTGGGCCGCGGCACCTTCCAGTTCCCGGATCAACGCGCGCAGGCGCTGGCTCATGTTGGCGCTGTCCACCAGTTGGCTGACCATGGCCTGGGTGGTTTCACGGATGCTCTGCATGTCCGTCTGTACCGCGTCGGTACCGGCGGTCTGTTGGGCGGAGACGTCGGCGATCTCCTGATTGCTGTCATCGATGCGCAGCACCATGGCGCTGATTTCCTGCAGCGCCGCGGCGCCGGCGTCGGCCTCGTCCACGCAGCGGCTGGCGTCCACCGAACTGGTGTTCATCTGCTGGACGGCGTCGCCCATGGTGCCCAGTAACCGGTCGATGGTGCCCTGGATCTGTTCGGTGGAGTCCTGCACCCGTTGCGCCAACTGGCGTACCTCGTCGGCCACCACCGCAAAGCCGCGGCCCTGGTCGCCGGCGCGGGCGGCCTCAATGGCGGCGTTGAGCGCCAGCAGGTTGGTCTGTTCGGCGATGCCCTGGATCTCGGTGACGGCGCTGCCGATCTCGCGGCTGTTCTCCGCCAGGGCCTCGACGCTGCCGGCGGAGGTCTGGATCTTCTCGGCCAGTTGCTGGATCGAGCGGGACGTCCGGGACACCCGCTCGCTACCGTTGAGTGCGGCGGCCCGGGCTTCGTGGGACAGTTCCTTGGCGGCATCCGCCTGCTGCGCGATGCCCTGGAAGCCGTTGAGCATGGCCTCGATGGCGTCCGCGGAGCGATCGGTGCCGGCTTGCTGGCGCTGGAGTTCGTCGCGGCTGCGCTCGGCCGCCTCGGTCAGCGCCTGGACTTCCTGCTCCAGTCGGCTGATGGCGGCCTTCATGCTCTGCACCACCTGACCGGTGCGGCTCTGCATGGCGTTGAAAGCGTCGCTCATGGCGCCGATCTCGTCACTGGAATCGACGTTGGCGCGCAGGCTCAGGTTGCCGCTGGACTGGACCTCGACCATGGTGTCCTTGAGCCGGTGCACGTGGCGCTCGATGAAGCTGATCAACAGCTGTGAGCAGGCCATTTCCACCAGCATCAGCACCGCCACGACGCCGGCAAAGGCGGCGGCGTGTTTGCCGATGGCCTGGGACAGGGTCTGGCCGCTGGCGTCGGCGATGCGATCCAGGGCGAAAACCACCAGCAGCATCATCACCGCGAACACGACGATGTTGAGCAACCAGAACTTGTACTTGAGACGCGCGTTTTTCAGCAGGCCGGGCATAGGGCGAAAGTTCTCCAATGACAGCATGAGAACTCCCAAACATAGCACCCTACGGCAACTCTGTGTTGCGCCAGATCAAGACAATGCCGTTCAGGCCTGCTGTGCCGATACCCGCTCGCCGGCGTCGACCCGGTCGAAATGCAGGGCCGGATCGTTGACCTTGCCGAAGCGCAGGTGCAGCAGATCCAGCAGGTAGTTCTGGTAGAGCCGCCAGGGTTTGCGATCGCCCTGCTTGGGCAGCTGTTCCAGGGCGCGCCGGACGTAGCCGGCGTCAAGGTCGAGGAAGGGTTCCTCGGCGACGTCGCTGTCCACTACCGGCGTGCAGGCGTCGTAGCCGTGCCGGTCCATGTGCTGCAGCAGCCGGCAGACGTATTCGGCGGTCAGGTCGGCCTTCAGGGTCCAGGAGGCGTTGGTGTAGCCCACCACCATGGCCAGGTTGGGTACGTTGCTCAGCATCATGCCCTTGAAGCCCATGGTTTCGTTGGGCGTCAGCGTGCGGCCGTCCACGGACAGCTCGGCGCCGCCCAGCGCTACCAGGTTGAGGCCCGTGGCGGACACCACGATGTCCGCCTCCAGGGTCTGTCCCGATTGCAGGCGGACGCCGGTCTCGGTGAACGTCTCGATGTGATCGGTGACCACGTGGGCATCGCCCCGGCGCAGCGCCCGGAACAGGTCGCCGTTAGGCACCAGGCACAGGCGCTGGTCCCAGGGGTTGTAGCTGGGATTGAAATGGGTATCGACGTCGAAATCCCGGCCCAGCTGGGTTTTCAGGTGCTGGCGCAGAATACGGCGCATCAGTTTCGGATAACGCCGGCACGCCTGGTAGAACAGGGTCTGCAGCGAGACGTTCTTCCAGCGGGTCAACTGGTAGGCCGCCTTCGCCGGCAGCAGGCGCTTGAGCCACTGGGCGATGGCGTCCACGTCCGGCAGGGAGACGATGTAGGTGGGGGAACGCTGCAGCATGGTCACATCCGCGGCGGTCCCGGCCATGGCGGGCACCAGGGTGACGGCAGTGGCGCCGCTGCCGATCACCACCACGCGTTTGCCGGCGTAGTCCAGGTTCTCGGGCCAGTGCTGGGGATGGATCACCTGGCCAGCGAAGCGGTCGATGCCGGGAAAGTCGGGCATGTAGCCGGCGTCGTAGCGGTAATAGCCGGAGCAGTTGAGCACGAAGCTGGCGGTCAGCCGCTCGGTCTTCCCGGTCTTGCCGTTCTTCGCCGTGACCGTCCAGGTGGCGTCTGCGCTGGACCAGTCGTAGCGGGTTACCCAATGCTGGAAGCGGATGTGCCGGTCGATGCCGCCTTCGGCGGCGGTGTTGCGGACGTAGTCGAGGATCGACGGCCCGTCGGCGATGGCCTTGCCGTCGCGCCAGGGGCGAAAGCTGTAGCCGAGGGTGTACATGTCCGAGTCGGAGCGGATGCCGGGGTAGCGGAACAGGTCCCAGGTGCCGCCGATGGCGTCGCGGCCTTCCAGGATGGTGTAGGACTTGTCCGGGCAGCCCTGCTGCAGGTGGTGGGCCGCGCCAATGCCGGACAGTCCGGCGCCGACGATGATGACATCAAAATGCGTGCTGGCCATGCTATAAACCTCGCTTGGGCATCGGTTCCCGGCTTGTGCGACCGGTTTTTATTCGGGTAAAGCACGTGCTTTATTGTTGATCCGGTATCCGGGCAGCGCAAGGGCAAGGCATTATCGGACAGCAGCTTGGCCCGGGATAACCAGAGCCGGTTTCCGGCCATTACCGTTGGGTAAGCCGCTTGATATCCCCTGGCCCGGCCCCAAACGAGAGGGTACGACACAACTGGAGAAACACCCGATGAGCGACATCCTGCACGTGCCCTGTGCGCACTGCCTGCGCACCAACCGCCTGCCTCCCGAGCGGCTGGGTGACCGCCCCAACTGCGGCGCCTGCCGCCAGAAGCTGGTGGACGGCCGCGTCGCCGAGTTGGATGACAGCAGCCTGGCCCGGGTGACCGGCGCTTCGGACCTGCCGGTGCTGGTGGATTTCTGGGCCAGTTGGTGCGGGCCCTGCAAGGCCATGGCGCCGGCTTATCAGGAGGCCGCGCGGCAATGGCAGGGCAAGGCGTTGTTCGCCAAACTCAACACCGAGCAGGCGCCCCGGGTGTCGGCGCAATTCGGCATTCGCAGCATTCCCACCCTGATCCTGTTCCGGGGTGGCCGTGAAATCGCCCGACACAGCGGCGCCCTGCCGACCGCCCAGATCGGCACCTGGCTGGCGCAGCAGTTGCAGGGAACGCCATAAAACACAGGGAGACGCAATGAACGTCCGGGGCGACCTGAATGATCTGGAACAACTGATCGACCGCATCGACGGAGTGGCGGCGGGCCTGGAAACGGTGACCATGGACCACCTGATCGAGGCGGTGGGCTATCGTTCCTTCGGTCCGGTGGTGCTGGTGGCGGGGCTGATCACCCTGGCGCCGCTGATCGGCGATATTCCCGGCGTCCCCACGCTGCTGGCACTGCTGGTGATCCTGACCGCCGGCCAGCTGCTGTTCCGGCGCGAGCACATCTGGCTGCCGCGCTGGATCATGTGCCGCCGGCTGCCCCGGGACAAACTGCGCAAGGGCCTGGCATGGTCGCGCAAGCCGGCGCGCCGTATCGACCGCTGGACCAGACCCCGCCTGACCCTGTTCGTGGAAGGCCCGGGCCTGATGGTGCTGACCCTGGCCTGCGTGGCGGTCGCCCTGGCCATGCCGGCGATGGAGATCGTGCCGTTCAGCGCCAACGGCGGCGGCGCGGCTCTCACCGCCTTCGGACTGGCGATGATTTCCCGTGACGGCGCGGTGGCGCTGTTCGCCCTGATCGTCACGGCGGCGACCCTGGGCGTCGTGGGCTACAACCTGTTCTGAGGTCCGCCTGGGCTAGCGACCGACGTCCAGCGCTTCGCCGCCGGACGGCGTGGACTCGGCGGTCTGCTTGCGGCGCTCGCGGAACCAGCGCAGGGCCGGCTGTTCCACGCCCTTGTGAATCAGCCAGGCGAGGCACAGCGCGGTGGCTACGGCCAGGGCCACGCCCACCCCGCCGGGTAATCCGGCGTCGTAGCTCAGGCCAATGATCCCGTAGCCGATGTTCTGGTGTACCAGGTAGAGGCTGTAGGACAGGCTGCCCAGCGTCAGCAGGAAGCGGTTGGCCAGCAGGTTCAGGTAGCCGGTGATCGCCAGGATAAACACGCCGTAGCAGCCCAGCACGAAGACGTTGAACGGCGCCTTGTAGGCCAGCAGGCAGTGGCCGATGGACAGCACCAGCAGCACCCGGTCCCACAGCGGCGGCGTGCCGTGGCGGTGCCAGCGGTAGAGCAGCATGCCGCTGATGAACAGCGGGGCGTACTTCATGAACAGCAGGTCCTTGACCAGGAAATCCAGGCCGTCCGGAATCGACTTCCAGTAGCGCACCGCCACATAGCTGCCGATCACCCAGGCCCAGAACACCGGCCGCAGGCGCTGGGCGCCCAGCCCGTAGAACAGCAGCGCCATCCACACATAGAACGTGGCTTCCACCACCAGGCTCCAGTAGGCACCGTCCACTGGACCCATCCCCAGGTATTCGTGCAGCAGGCTGAAGTTCCACAGGGTTTCTGTCAGCGTGGTGGCGCGGTCGGCCGGTCCCAGGAAGTGCACCGACAGACTGGTCAGGAGAATGCCAACCCAGAGTGCCGGCAGCAGGCGAAAGGCGCGGGCCAGCCCGAACCAGCGCGCTGTCGACGTGCGTTCCAGGGTCATGAAAATGACGAAGCCACTGAGGATGTAGAAAAGATGGACGCCGTAGCGTCCGAACGCCAGCGGGCTCCAGGGCTCGAAATCGTGGCCGTAGAGCTCGTCGTAATAGGGAATGTAGTGAAACAGCATGACCCCGACGGCGGCGATGCCGCGCAGGGCGTCGAGGGCCTGCAATCGCTGGCTGGCTCCGGCCATGGTCGCGTTCCTTCAGCAAAAATCACAGTTTAGAGGGCGCGCGGCGCGGAAGGGAGCGGTTTTGGTTACCGTCCGCTTGCCGGAGGCTTACGGGGTTGTCGTAAACGTGGGCGAGTAGGCCGTTAAGATCAGACGGTGAGCTCGGGCAGGAAGCGAATGGGTGCCCTCGCCTACGCCGCTGTTAGTGGCCGTCCCTGGCCATAATAGCGACCAGGACGCCCGTGTCCCTGCTTCGGCGAGGGCACCCACTCGCTTCCGTCATTCGACGGCGTGGTCGCAGCGGCTATGGGCAGTCTCCGACCTGGCTTGATTCACCCACCAGAACCCCGCGCCGCCTCCGCTGTGGCCGCCGCTGGCGCAGGCTGATCAGCAGCAGCGGCAGGACGATCATGCTGGCGCCGAGGATAAACCACAGGTCCGGCGCCTCGCCGAACAGGGTCCAGCCCAGCAGGATGGCCCAGATCAGGCCGGTGTATTCGGCGCTGGTGACCTGGCTGGCGTCCACGTGGCGATAGGCCAGCAGCACCGTCATGTTGTAGCCCAGGATGAACAGCGCCGAGCCGGCGGCGGTGAGCAGCAGCGACGGGTCGAAGGCCGCCCCCTCCCACAGCATCAAGAGCGCGCTGGCGGGCAGCACCAGCAGGTAGTTGAGGAACAGCTTGTGCACCGTGGACTGGCCGTCCGGCAGTTTGCGCACCAGCAGCGCGTTGACCGCCAGGCTGGCTGCCACCGCCAGGGCGCTCAGGGCCATCCAGTTGATCGCCACCGGCCGCAGGATCACCAGAATGCCGATGAACCCGCTTACCACGGCCAACACGCTGCGGCTGTCCAGGCGTTCGCGGAAGAACAGCACCGAGAACACCATCACCAGCACCGGCGCGGCGTAGAACACGGCGTTGGCGGTGGCCAGTGGCAGGGCGCCCAGGGCGAACACCATGCAGACGATGCCCACCAGGTGGATGTGGGCACGCAGGGTGTGAACGCCCAGGCCCGCGAACAGCCGGCCGCGGTCCAGTTGACCCAGGAACGGCAGCAGCAGCGCCAGGGTGATCAGGCAGCGCAGGAACACGAACTGGAACACCGGCGAGCCCGGTTCCAGCAGCTTGATGAAGACGTCGGAAACCAGGGCCATGGCATTGCCGATAACCAGCAACAGGATGGCGCTGTTGACGGTGCGTCCGGACATGGCTCCCTCCCCGCGATCGGTCAGTGAATCAGTGAGAGCGCCAGTCTAATCGGGCTTCCATGGCCTGTTTAATGATATTTGCTGGTGTATTATTAGTTATTTGGATAATTAAGAGTCGGGAGAGGAAGGTGCCATGAAGCTGCCGCCACTGCGCGCGCTGCCGGTGTTCGAGGCGGTGGCGCGGCTCAACAGTTTTTCCCGCGCGGCGGACGAGTTGAGCGTCAGCCAGAGCGCCGTGAGTCACCAGATCAAGGCGCTGGAAGACTACCTGGGCGAGACCCTGTTCCGGCGCAACGGTCGTTACCTGGAGCTGACCGAGGAGGGCCGCAGCTACCAGGACAGCGTCACCTCCGCCCTGCTGCAGATCGAACGGGCCAGCGAGCACCTGCTGGGGGCGTCCACCTCGCGTCTGCGACTGGCGGTGTTCAGCTCGTTCTGCGTGCGCTGGCTGATCCCGCGCCTGCCCAGCCTGCAGCGGGCCCACTCCCAGATTGACCTGGCGCTGGAGATGACCGGCGAGTCGCCGGTGCTGTCCGATCGGGTCGCCGACTGCTTTATCACTATCCGCACCGCCAGTCCCGCGTTTACCTACGACCTGCTTTACCGCGAGCGGCTGTTCCCGATCTGCAGTCGGGCCTACTGGCGACGCATCTGCGACGCGCTGGACCTGCCCCCGGATAGCGATCCCAAGGGTGCCGCCTCGCTCACGCCGGAACAGGTGGCGCGCTTTCCCCTGCTGTCCACCTTCAGCATCTACGACCGGGAATCCGGCGACTGGGACGCCTGGTTCCGGGTGGCGGACGAGCGTCTGCCGGCCGGGGCGCGTATCCAGCATTTCAGTCATATGCTGATGGCCCTGGAGGCCGCCCGCTACGACCAGGGCATCGCCCTGACCAACGACTACATGCTCAGCGACGAGGCCGACGACAACCTGGTGCGTCTGCCCTGTCATACCCTGATGACCGGCGATCGTTTCTATTTCGCCCACAAGACCAGCCGGCGCAACGAACCGGCGATTCGCCTGGTGCGGCGCTGGCTGATCGAGCAGGCCATTGCCAGTGGGCTGCGTTCTCGTCATGCGGCGGATGAGAGCTAGACTGAAGACTCCGGGTTAAACAGTGGCATCGTAACTTTTATTTTGCCGGGGCGACGTGTAGCTTTTGGGCAAATGTAAAATAGAGTCAAAGGAGAAGTTGCTTGGCTACGACTCGAATCATTGGATTGATTGCACTGGTGGTGGGGGTGTTGCTGCTGTATTTCGGTTGGCAGTCGACGCAAAGTGTGGGGGAACAGATCTCCGAAAGCCTGACCGGGCGTTTCAGTGACGAGACCATGTGGTATCTGGTCATTGGCGCCGCCGCGACCGTGGGCGGAGCGTTCATGCTGTTCTTCAGGCGCTAGTCGTGCTGGTGGCAGGATAGGGAAGCGCCCGGCGGAGGAATCCGCCGGGCGTTTTACGTTCAGGCGGTGGCCATTTCCGCCTTGCCGTCCTTGGCGAACGCATAGGCGACGCCGATGACCAGCGACCCCGCGGCAATGGCGAACAGGTAGGGCAGCACGGCGCTCACCGCGTTGGGGATGAGCAGCACAAACAGCCCGCCGTGGGGCGCCATGATGGCGACGTTGAAGTACATCGACAGGGCGCCGGTGACGGCCCCGCCCACCATGCAGATGGGAATCACCCGCAGCGGATCCTTGGCCATGAACGGGATCGCCCCCTCGGAAATGAAGCACAGCCCCAGCACGAACGACGCCTTGCCCGCCTGGCGTTCGTTGTCGCCGAACTTGCTGCTGGCCAGCAGACTGGCGATGCCCATGCCGATCGCCGGCACCATGCCACCGGCCATGATCGCCGCCATCGGTGCCGAGGCGCCGGAACCTTCCGACAGCAGCCCCACCCCGAAGGTGTAGGCGGCCTTGTTCACCGGTCCACCCAGGTCGAAGCACATCATCCCGCCAAGCAGGGCCCCCAACAGCACCGCGTTACCGGTGTTCATGTTGGTCAGGAAGTCGGTGAGGGCCGTCATGATGGCGGCGATGGGCTCGCCCACCACGTAGATCATGGTTAGCCCGGTGAATAGGCTGGCCAGCAGCGGGATCAGCAGGATCGGCTTGAGCGACACGATGCTCTCCGGCAACGGCAGCTTGCGGCTGATGAACCTCGCCGCGTAGCCGGCGATAAAGCCGGCGACGATGCCACCCAGGAAACCGGCCCCCAGTTCCCCGGCCAGGAAACCGCCGATCATGCCGGGCGCGATGCCCGGCCGGTCGGCGATGGAGTAGGCGATGTAGCCTGCCAGCAGCGGGATCATCAGCTTGAACGCGGTGCCGCCGCCGATCTGCATCAGCGCCGCGGCCAGTGAACCTTCCTCCTCGGCGGCGTTGATGCCGAACACGAAGGACAGGGCGATCATCAGGCCGCCCGCCACCACCATCGGCAGCATGAACGACACCCCGGTCAGCAGGTGCTTGTAGGGGCCCTTGCGCTCACCACCGCCGGCTTTCTCGGCGGAACCGGAGGCCTTGGCGCTGCCGCTTTCCACTTCCGCCTTGTCGAGTGCGTCGCGCACGGTGTCGGCGGGCTTCTTCAGCGCCGTGCCGGTGGAGGTGCGCCAGACCCGCTTGCCGGCAAACCGGGCCGGGTCGATCTCGATGTCGCAGGCCAGGATCACCGCATCGGCGGCGGCGATTTCGTCGTCGGTCAGGGCATCCTGGGCACCCACCGAGCCCTGGGTTTCCACCCGGATCGCATGACCGGCCGCGCGGGCGGCTTCCGTCAGTGCCTCGGCGGCCATGAACGTGTGCGCCACGCCCGTGGGACAGGCGGTGACGGCCACCAGGCGAATGCCTCCGGCCACGGCCGGCGCGTCGGCCTGCTGCGGTTCGGCGTCCGCCTGGAACGGTTGCGCCTGGCTCTGCGCGTCGTCGAGGAACGCGTCCGGGTCCGCCAGCGGTGCGGTCACCGGCGCCCGGAATAGCGGCTTACCCTCGAACCGGGACAGGTCCAGCGGCGCGCTGGCAGCGATGACGATCAGGTCGGCGGCGGCGATGGCTTCGGCGGAGACCGCCTCGACCGGTGCGGCCTGGCTATGGACTTCCTGGGTGACGTCCCAGCCGCGGCTCCGGGCCGCCCGGGACAGGGCACGAGCGGCCAGGAAGGAGGTGGCCAGCCCCTGGGGACAGGCGGTAACGAGTATCAGCTTCATGATGAGGCCTCCCCGGACAGTTCGGTGTCCGGCCAGGGGGTGACCCTGGTCTGTTGTTGGAGTTGTTCGATGTCGTCGGCGTCGGGATGGCCCACGCCGAAGTGGCGGACGCATTCGGCGGACAGGGCGGTAGCCTGTTGCAGGCACGTGTGGTCGTCCAATCCGCTCAGCTCGCCGTGGATCAGCCCGGCCAGTAGGGTGTCGCCGGCGCACACGGTGCTGGTCACCGGCACCTGCGGGGCCCGGGCCAGCAGATCGCGGCGCGGATTGAGCCAGAGCACGCCGTCGCCGCCGCGGGAAATCACCACGTGGGCGATGCCGGACTGCTGCAACTGGCGCCCGGCGTCGGCCTGGGCAGTCAGGTTAGGCAGCGGACGACCGGCCCATTCCGCCAGTTCCTCGTGATTCGGCTTCACCCCGAACGGGCGCGCTTCGATGCCGGCCGTGAGGGCATCGCCGCTGGCGTCGAGCCAGACCGGCGCCCCGCCGCGTTGGCAGAAGCGGATCAGCTCGGCCAGCTGCGCCGGTGCCCAGCCCCGGGGCAGGCTGCCGGCGATGACGATGGCGTTGCAGTCGTCAATCAACCCGGCCAGCCGGAACTGCAGGCGCGAGGCGGCATCGGCGGGCGTGTCGAAACTGACGCCATTGAGGTCGGTGACCCGGCCGCCCTGCTCGGCGAGTTTGATGTTGGTGCGACTGTCGCCGGGCACCCGTACGAAGCGGTCCTCCAGGCCCTCGTCGGCGAACAGGCGCTCGAACGGCCCGGCGTTGTCGGCGCCCAGCAGGCCGGACAGTACCACCTCGTGACCCAGCCGCTTCAGCACCCGGCCCAGGTTGATGCCCTTGCCCGCCGGTTCGATGTGCGTGCGGCCGGTGCTGTTGACCCGGCCCAGCGCCAGGTCGGGCGTTTCCACCGACAGGTCCAGCGCCGGATTCAGGGTGATGGTCAGGATCCTTGCCATACGGCGCCCTCCAGTGCGTCACGGACGTCGGCGGCGGTCGCCTGCTGCAAGGCGCGTTGCGCCAGGGCGCGGGCGTCCGACTGGTTGAGGTTGCGGATACAGGCCTTGACCAGCGGCACCCGGCGGCTGGTGACGGACAGCTCATCCACGCCCAGGCCCAGCAGCACCGGGATCGCCTGAGGATCGGAGCCCAGCTCGCCGCACACGCCGACCCAGCGGCCATGCTCGTGGGCGGCTTCGACGGTCATCCGGATCAGGTGCAGCACCGCCGGATGCAGGCCGTCGGAATCGGCGGACAGCTCGGGATGGCCGCGATCGATGGCCAGGGTGTACTGGGTCAGGTCGTTGGTGCCGATGGAGAAAAAGTCCACCTCGGGCGCCAGCGTGGGGGCCAGCAGCGCGCTGGAGGGAATCTCGATCATCACGCCCACCTGCACGTCCGGGGCGTGGATTTCCTCGCGCAGCCTGTCCACCAGGGCTTTGGCGGCGCGGAATTCGGCGCGGTCCTTGACCATCGGGAACATGATGCGCAGCGGTCGCTCGCCGGCGGCGCTCAAAAGCGCTCGCAGCTGCGTTTCCAGGATCTCCGGCCGGGTCAGTGACAGGCGGATACCGCGCAGGCCCAGGAACGGGTTGTCCTCGGCCGGCAGCGGCCAGTAATCGAGCGGTTTGTCGCCGCCCACGTCCAGGGTGCGGGCTACCAGCGGCAGGCCGTCGAGGGCGTCGAAGGCCTCGCCGTATTCCTTTTCCTGGGTGGCCTGATCGGGCGCCTCGGAATGCGCCATGAAGATGAATTCGGTGCGCAGCAGGCCGATGCCGTCGGCACCGCGCTCCACCGCTTCCGGCGTGTGGGCGGTGTTGCCCAGGTTGGCGCACACCGCCACGCGATGGCCGTCGCGGGTGCTGGCGGGTTCATGGCGGGCGTCGTGGGCCTGCGCCTGCAACTGCCGCAGCTGGTGCAGACGCTGCTCCAGCCGCTGCCGGCGTTCTGTGCCGGGCGCGGGCACGATGCAGCCGCGTTCGCCGTCGACCACCACGTCGATACCGGTCTCCAGGGTCAGCAGGCGCTCACCCACGCCGACCACCGCCGGCAGGCCCAGGGCCCGGGCCAGGATCGCGCTGTGGGCGGTGGCGCCGCCGCGCGCGGTGACCAGGCCGCGCACCCGCTGGGTGTCCAGGCGCGCCACGTCGGACGGGCCCAGATCGTCGGCAACGAGGATGTAGGGTTCGTCCGGCGGTGTTGGCAGGCTCACGCCGCACAGGTTGGCCAGCACCCGGCGGCCCACATCACGCAGGTCGGCGGCGCGCTCGGCCAGCAGCCGGTCGGCCAGGGCTTCCTGGGCGGCGGCGGCGGTGTCGATGGCCTGCCACCAGCCGGCTTCGGCGGAGGCGCCTTCGCCAATCAGGTCGAACGCGGCCTGGTGCAGGTCGTCGTCGCGCAGCATCTCGGCGTGCACCGCCAGGATGGGGCCGGCCTCGCCGCCTTCGGCGCGGCGAATCAGCGCCTGCAGCTGTTCGAAAGCGGCATCCACCGCCTGGTTCAGGCGCTGTTTCTCGCCGTCCGTGTGGGTGGCGGTGGCGGCGTACTCGAACTTGGGCAGGCGCATGACGAACGCCGGCGCCACGGCCAGCCCCGGGGAGGCGGCGACGGCTTTGATCGGCTCGTCCGGCGTCAGCGGTTCGGGATCGGCTGTCTCGACCGGCTGAACGATCTCGCGTCGGGCGCTGTTGAGCGGTGTGACCGTCTCGCCCAGGCCGCCTTCGATGGCCTCGGCCAGGGCCGCGACACTGGCGTCCGCGCCCTCACCGCTGGCGGCAATCACCAGGGTCTGGCCGCGCCGGGCACCCAGGCTGATGACCCGGGTCAGGCTGGTGGCGGACACGCTCTGGGCGTCGCCCTCCAGCAGCCGCAGCTTGAGCGGCGCCGGTTGTTGACGCGCCACCTGGACCAGCTGCTTGGCGGGCCGGGCGTGCAGGCCGTGGGCGTTGAGCAACGCCACCTGGCGGGTGACGGCGTTGGCGGACTCGCCGGAAAGGCGTGCCAGCAGCTCGTCGGCGGACAGGTTCGCCAGGGGTTCCGGCTGGGACAGCAGGTGGTCGATCTGCTCCAGCAGCGGCTGGGTGTCGGCGCCCTGGGCGGCCAGGCAGAGCACGCCGTTCAGGTCGTCGCCGGGCTGGGCCGGCGTGGCGATGGCCAGGGCCGGCTGCTGGACGTCGTTGCCCGCCTGCACCAGCCACAGCCCTTGGCCAAGCGGCTGCGGCGTCTGCGCGGACAGGCCGGCGATGAAGCCGGGTTCCACGCAGTCCAGGCTCAGCAGGCGGCCAGCGGCCAGCAACGCCAGCTCACGGGCGTCGCCGGCGGGGACCTTGAGCAGCAACGTGTCGCGGTCGCAGCGCGGTGTAACCGGCGGTTTGGACAGGCTCGCCAGCAGGGAGTCGGCGTCCGTGGCCGTGGCGAGCTGTTTCGCCAGGCCCGGCTTGTCGAGCACGCGGGTCAGGTGGCGCAGGATGTCCAGGTGTTCGTCGGACTGGGCGGCGATGGTCACCAGCACGTGCACCCGGGCACCGTCGTGCCAGGTGACGCCGTCGGGGAACTGCAGCACGCGGATGCCGGTGCTGATGACGTGCTCCCGGCTCTGCGGGGTGCCGTGGGGAATGGCGATGCCGTTGCCCAGCACGGTGGAGGATTGCGCTTCCCGGTCCAGCAGGCCCTGGCGGTAGTCGGGCGTGGTGCGCCCGGCGGCTTCCAGTTCCCGGCTGGCCAGGGTCAGGGCGTCGCGCCAGTCGGCGGCACGGCAACCCAGACGGATATCGTTGGCAGTGAGTGCAAGCATGGGGAGTGCCCCTTGAAGCGGTTGTTGTTGTCGTATTTAAGCATTTGCTGAATCGTGTCAGCAACGAATAGAATGGATAGTGGCTCAGGTTTGATCGAATTTCAAGCAATTCGGGCCGCCACTCATTATTCGTCACCGGATGCCCTATGATGGCAGCCGTTGAACGGATCGACTGCAGGAGAAAGGCGTCATGACGCTGGCGGAACTGGCGAAACTGGCGGGGGTGTCCCGCACCACGGCGAGCTACGTGCTCAACGGCCGGGCGGAGGCCAACCGCATCAAGCCGGACACCGTGGCCCGGGTGCTGGCGGCGGCGGAGCAGCATGGCTTTCGCATCGACGCCCAGGCCGCGGCCCTGCGCGGCGGCCAGTCCCGCACGCTGGGGTTCATCCTGCCGGATCTGGAAAACGCCAGTTACGCCCGGCTGGCCAAGCTGCTGGAAATCGGTTCCCGCGCCCAGGGCTACCAGCTGCTGATCGCTGGCTCCGACGACGATCCCGAGACGGAACGGTCGCTGGCACGATCCTTCCAGGCGCGGCGCTGCGACGCCCTGATCGTGGCCAGTTGCCTGCCGCCGGAGAGTGCGTTCTACCGCGAGCTGCAGGACAGCGGCCTGCCGGTGATTGCCGTGGACCGGGCCCAGGATCCGGCGCACCTGGCCTGCGTGGTCAGCGACAACCAGGCCGGCGCCGCCGCCCTGACCCGTTCGGTGATCGACCCGGATGTGAGTTCGGTGGTGTGGATGGACGCGCTGCCGTCGCTGACCATGACCCGGGAGCGACGGGAAGGCTTCGAGCAGGCGGTGGCCGGCACCGGGGTGAGCGCCGCGCTGCTCAGCGGCGAGCGCTTTGACCGGACCAGCGGCGCGAGCCTGACCCGGCAGATGCTGGCGCAGGGTGAGCTGCCCGATGCGCTGGTAACGGCGTCTTTCTCGCTGCTGCAGGGGGTGCTCGATGTGCTGCTGGAGCGGCCGGACGGCCTGCCCCGGAACCTGCGCATGGCCACCTTCGGTGACGACCGGCTGCTCGATTTCCTGCCGGTGCCGGTCAACGCCCTGCCTCAGCAGCACGAGGCCATTGCCGACGCCACCTTGAGGGCGGCGCTGGCGGCAATTCGCGGCGAAGGCTCAGCCGGTTGTCAGGTCGTCGAACGCCGTCTGCACCGGCGCGCGATGTGACGATAGCACCTCAACCGGATCCCCGACCCGGATGCATCCCCCCTGGATGACCCGCGTGGTGATCCCGCCGTGGCCGCGCAGGGCGTTGTAGCCGCCGGCGCCGAAGATCGTCTCCATCTTCGAGCAGGGATGGCACAGGCCGGTCATCTCCAGCACTACTTCGCCCACGCGGAACCGCTTGTCCTTGAGGGCCAGCAGGTTGAGGCCGCTGACCACCAGGTTGCGCCGCAGCAGCGCCGGGTCGATGGAGGCCCGGTGCAGCAGCGAGGCCACCGCCGGCAGATGTTCCGCCTGGATCAGCGTTACCTGGCGCTTGCTGTCCGGCCGGCCGCGGAAGCGGTCACCGGCCAGGCCACTGCCGATCTCGATGATGGCCGTGTCCGCCTCGGTCATCGCCTCGCCCCGACCGGGGCGCAGGCCTATCCAGTCCAGGCGGCCCTGTTGTGGCAGGACGGCCATCAGGTCTTTGAGCGTTGCGGGCATCGTGGCTCCTATCGGTTATGGTTTCAGGCGTTGGCCAGCGCGGCGCGAATGCGCTCCAACTGGGCGTCCGCGGGCTGATCCGCCGGCAGGTCGATGCGGCTGACGCCAGTGGCCAGCGCCTCGTCCCGGATGTTGTCGGCGATGACCGGCGGCTCACCCTCGATGTGGACCAGGCCGTCCACCCCGTGGCGTCGGATCAGCGCCGCCAGGTCGCTGGGGTAGCGCACCGTGGTGCCCAGCAGTTGGGTGCGGTTGGTCCAGGGTTCGTCGTCGATGAAGGCGACGATGTCGAACCGACGGCTGTCGATCAGCGCCTGGCCCAGGCTGAAGCTGGGGTAGCCGATGCCGATCACGATCAGTTTGCGCCGGGGGCCGGAACGGCCGATCCAGTGTTGCAGGCGGTCGCGCCATCGCATGGGAGTACGTTGTCCTTGGGTTTCCGGTTTTGGGGAAGCATACCGTTTTCCGTCGCCAACCCCACAACCGATCCTGACCCGGATCAGGCTGGTTGAAGCGGTCGTTGCACTATACACTCACTGCCAGACTCATGGAGGCAGGGAAAATGGCCGGGGCATGACACGACGTCTGATGTTGCTGATGGTCCTGCTGCCGCTGCTGGCACAGGCGGAGATCTATCGCTACACCGATGAGAACGGTGTGGTGCATTTTGGCGATCGCAAGCTGCCGGACCAGCGGCAGGAGACGGTGGAGGTGCGCCCCAGCGCGTCCGACTGGCAGCGTTTCGAGATCGCCATCGAAACCCGTGGCGACGTGACCCTGAGCGAGGCCGAGCGGGCCCGCATCGAGGCCAACGTCAATCTCGTCTACGCCTTCTTCGATGACGTTCTCTACTTCGATATCCACAGCACGGTGCCGGTGAACATCCTGGTGCTGCCGGACCGGGCCACCTACGACCGTTACGTGGCTGACAACGTCCCCGGCCCTTCGCCGCCGTCCCTGGGGATCTTCCTGGGTTGGCGCAACCAGATCGCGGTCTACATGCAGGAGGACCGGGCCGCCACCCTGCGCACCATCAGCCACGAAACCGCCCACGCCATCGTCGCCACCCTGACGCCCTACGTGCCTGCCTGGCTCAATGAGGGGCTGGCGGAACAGGCGGAGATGCTGCTGCGCGACGACGGCCGGCTGGTGATTCAGGCCCACCCGGAAAACACCGCCGTGGTGGACTATTTACGTCGCCAGGGTCAGCTCCCGGAGGTGGATCGTTTCCTGGCGATGCAAAGCCGGGACTGGCGCAGCCACTACACAGACAAGGGGTTCTCGCTGCAGTCCCAGACCGGCGAGTTCGTCTATTTCCTGCTGGCGTCCCCCACCGGCCGCAGCTTCCTGGTGCGGCTGATTCACCAGTATCATCGCGGCGACCGGACACTGGCGGCTTACCTGGTGGACGATAACTACGTCGGCGGCATGCCGGTGCTGCAGGACAACTGGTCACTGTGGCTGCGGGGCGCCCGCCGCGACGCTATATCTTTCTAGTTCACTGACGAGGACCGATGACATGGTGGAATGGTTCACCTGGATCAACGACCCACAGGCCTGGATCGCCCTGGCCACCCTGGCCCTGCTGGAGATCGTGCTGGGTATCGACAACATCATCTTCATATCCATCCTGGTGGGGCGCTTGCCGGAGCACCAGCGCAACCGGGCGCGGCTGATCGGCCTGTCCCTGGCGATGATTACCCGCATCCTGCTGCTGCTGTCCCTGGCCTGGGTGATGACGCTGACCACGCCGCTGTTCACGGTGCTGGAGCAGGCGATCTCCGGGCGTGACCTGATCCTGATCGTGGGCGGGCTGTTCCTGCTCGGCAAGAGCGTGCACGAGATCCACAACAGTCTGGAAGGCGCCGAGGAGAGCGCGGCTTCCGCCGCCACCGCGAGCCTGGCGGCAATCCTGGCGCAGATCGCGGTGATCGACATCGTGTTCAGCCTGGATTCGGTGATCACCGCCGTGGGCATGGCCGACGATGTGGCGGTGATGGTGATCGCGGTGGTGCTGGCGGTGGGCGTGATGATGTTCGCCGCCAGACCGATCGGCGAGTTCGTGGACGATCATCCCACCATCAAGATGCTGGCGTTGAGTTTCCTGATCCTGGTGGGCGTGGCGCTGCTGGGCGAAGGCTTCGACCTGCACATTCCCAAGGGCTACATCTACTTTGCCATGGCGTTCTCGTTCGGGGTGGAAATCCTCAACCTGCGCATGCGCAAGAAGCGGGCGGCGAAGGTTCGGTTGCATCACCCGCTGGTGGAAGACGATGCGGATCGGGCGGATTCCGGTTCGGCCTGACAGCGCGAGAGTAAATGGTAAAGACAAGCGCCTGACGGCGCTTCCCCTTCTCCCCGGCCCGCTCCCGCGGGGGGAGAGGGGGTTTATGTGTGCAAACCGGGAACATGGGGGACACCCGGTACGCTATGGGCATTAGGATCCGCCAGGGGCCCGGCCCAACGGTGTCAGGCGTCGTTTCTGCTTGCCGGCATCCGCAACTCCAGCTTCAGCGCCACCGGCACCATCAACGCCGCGTAAACCACCATCACGATCAGCGCCACCACCGGCGCCCCCGAGAAATCCGCCACCACGCCACCCAGCATGGGTACCGCAAACGAAAGCGTATAGCCGATGGTAAAGTTGCCCGCCGCCAGGCGCCCGGTGTCGTCGCGGTGGCTGAGCAGCGGCGGCAGCGCCACCACGAGGATCAGCAGGATGCCGGCGGTAAAGCTCATGACGAAGGCAAAGGCGATGCTCAGCGGCCCGCGGGTCAGCAGGAACAGCGCCAGGCTGACGATGGCGGTCACCAGCATCAGCACGATCAGCGAGCGCCGGCCCACCCAGCGCCGGGACGTCCGCAGCATCACCAGCGACGCGGCCACCTGGGCCAGATTGAACCAGAACAGGGTCTGGTCCAGGGCGCCCGCCTCGCCCCGCGCGTCAAGCAGACTGGCCAGGTAGGCGTTGGTGCCGAAGAACATCGAGCCGGATGCGCCCAGCAGCAGGCCGAGCTTCCAGGTCAGCGGATTGTGCCAGTCCGGCACCCAGGCGGGCCGGGCAACCGGTCGGCTGGCCGGGGCCCTGGGCAGGAACAGCGCTGCGGCCACCAGGAACGCTGGCAGCGACCAGGCGGCCACCGTCACGCGCCAGCTGTCACCCAGCATGGGCATCAGCACCGGCAGGGTGATGCCCGCGCCGATGAACTCCCCCATCAGCATGCCGTTCATGTAGACCGCGGTCCCCAGTGCCAGGTGCGCCGGCTGGAACCAGACGTTCAGCAAGGCGGGCAGCGCCGGCTGCATGATGGCGATGCCCAGCCCCATGATCGCGCTGGCGGCCAGCAGGGTGCCGACTTCCGGCGCCACGCTGCGCAGGCTGGAGCCGATGGCCATGACCACGATGGCCAGCGCCAGGGTGGCGCGCGGACCCATGCGGGCAATCCCCAGGGAGCCGGGCATGGCGCCAACGGCCAGCATCAGCACGGGCAGTGTGGTCAGGGCACCGGTCAGGGCCTGCGACAGCGCCAGGTCGGCGGCGATATGGGGGGCCAGGGGCGGCGCAACCAGAATGGGAATGCGCAGGTAGAGGCCGGCGAACCAGAGCAGGCTCAGCAACGGCAGCGTCTGGCGCAGGGTGACGGGTTGTTGTTGGGGCATCGTAATCGAGGCTCGGCAAGACCGGTCCGTGTCGAAGAAGCGGACCAGTCTGCCTCAATCGGAACGCCGGGGAAACCAGCGCTCCCCGGGACTGACGATGGGACGGCTTACCAGCGGTAGCTGACGCTGCCGATCACGCTGCGCTGCTCGCCGTAGTAGCACCAGTAGTCGCAGCTGGCGACGTACTCGCGGTCAAACACGTTGTTGGCGTTGACCTGCACGCGCCAGTGCTGGGCAAAATCGTACTGGGCCATCAGGTCAAACACGGTGTAGGACGGCACGTCGTAACCGTAGGTCTTGTCCTTGGTTTCGCCGACATAGCGGGCGCCGCCGCCGACCTTCAGACCGGGCACCGTATCGGCGAAGGCGTAATCCAGCCAGGCGGAGGCCATGTGGCGCGGAATCAGGGCGGCCTGAACCTCGCCTTCATCGGTGGCGGTGTTTTCGGTGTTGGAGTCGCTGTAGGTGTAGGCGGCGGTCAGCTGCAGGTTGTCGGTCAGGTAGGCCACGCCTTCCAGCTCGAAACCGTCGGTGTTGCGCTCGCCTTCCTGGGCCTGCACCTGTCCGGCGGTGACCAGGGAGTTCTTCTCTTCAATGCGATAGACCGACGCGGTGACGTAACCGTCCAGGAAGTCCGGGGCGTATTTCACGCCGGCTTCCAGTTGCTTGCCTTCGAGCGGGTCGTACAGGTCGCCGTTGCTGTCCGTGCCCACCAGCGGCTGGAAGGATTCGGCGTAGCTGATGTAGGGCGACAGGCCGTTGTCGGCGAGGTACATGACGCCGCCGGAGAAGGACACCTGGTCGTCGTCGGCGCTTTCTGTGGTGCCGGCGGAGCGGTTGGTGTTGTCGGTCTCGGCCGAGTCGTAGCGCAGACCGGCGAGGAAGATCCAGCGATCGTCCAGGCGCAGTTGGTCCTGGATGTAAAGGCCGGTCTGCTCCTTGGTGATCTTGCGGCTGGTCAGGTCGGCGTCGGCCACCGGCGTGAAGTTGCCGTAGACGGGATCAAACAGGTCGATGGTGCCGAACGGGAAAGGATCGGCTTCCTGGCCGCTGTTCTTGAGGTCCTGGTAGTCCACACCCAGCAGCAGGGTATTCTCGGTGCGATCGGTGAACCACTTGCCCACCATGCGGTTGTCCATGGTCCAGGATTCGATGCTGCCGTCCCGGTAGGTCAGGCCACGGGTGCCTTCGCGGGGGCCGCTCTGGAAGAAGATGTAGGTGCTGCGCAGCAGCAGGTCCAGATGGCTGTAACGCAGGTCCTGCTCGAAGGTCCAGGTGTCGTTGAAACGATGCGACAGCTGGTAGCCGATGGAGGACTGCTCGCGCTCGTTGGTGTCGTAATCCGGCTCGCCGTAGTTCACCGACGGATCGACCTTGCCGAACGGCGTGTCGTCCAGCGTGCCGTAGGCCAGCTTGAAGCCGTTGTAGGGAATGGCGTTGTCCTTCTGGAAGCTGGCCAGGACCGTCAGTTGCGTGTCGTCGGTGATGTCCCACTCGACACTGGGCGCGATGTAGAAGCGCTCGTTGTTGGTGTAGTCGATGTCGCCATCGGCGTTTCGGTAAAGACCCACGAGTCGGTAACGCACGTCATCGCGGCCGGAGACCGGTCCGGAGGTGTCGAATGAGTATTGCTGGTGGTTGTTGGTACCGCCCTGCACCATCACCTCACCCTGGGTTTCCTCGGTCGGGCGTTTGCTGATGGCGTTGATGACGCCGCCCGGGGGCGCCTCACCGTAGAGAATGGAGGCCGGACCCTTGAGCAGCTCGACACGCTCCAGACCATAGGTTTCCGGCAGCCACTGGTAGAACCCCTCGCGATAGATGCGCAGGCCATCCTGATAGGTGGACTGGTCGTAGCCGCGGACCTTGAACCAGTCGGTGTCGTTGTCGGCCCCGTACATGCCGGAAACGACCCCCGCCCGATACCGGAACGTCTCGTCCAGCGACTGTACGTTGCGCTCATCCAGTTCTTCCCGCTCCACCACGGAGGCCGGCCGCGGCGTTTCCACCAGCGGCGCCTCCACTTTCAGGGCGGTGTCGGTGACCACCAGCTCGCCCAGGGACAGACTCTCGCTGTCGTCGTTGGATTGGGCCAGCGCCAATGGGGAGGTGAGGATCAGGGTCAGGGGCAGGAAACAACGGATCGCGTGTGCCAGGCGCGATGATGTGGGGGCCTTTGCCGGGAGCATGGATTGCCTCGCATCTTTATGTGTTGGTCTGGGCGAAAAATTGCCTGACGTTAACTTTTTGCAAATAATATTGATTAATATTTACAAATGCAAAGACATGAAAGCACATGCAGGAGTAGCAAGCGGTCTATTCGGGGCTCTGAGCGTGGGACGGCAAAGCCAGCGGCGGGGAAGCCGGGCTGAGCGGAGAAAGGGAGAAATGCCCCTGCCGGGCGGCAGGGGCCGTGTCCGGTTCGGACCTGGACCGGCTTACGCGTCGTCCGGCAGGTTGTAGGAACCGTCTTCGTCGTGGGTCTCGCGACCGCTGACCGGCGGATTGAACGAGCAGATCAGGCGCATGTCTTCGGTGCCGCCACGCAGGATGTGCTTGTCGTGCTTGTCCAGGGCGTAGAGGACGCCATCGCGGATCTGGTGAACTTCGCCCGTGGCCAGGTCTTCGATGCTGCCGTTACCGGAAACGCAGTAGACCGCTTCCAGGTGGTTCTTGTACCAGAAGGTGAACTCGCTGTTCGCCGGGATGATGGTTTCGTGCATGGAGAAACCCATGCCGTCTTTCTTCAGCAGCAGGCGGCGGCTGTTCCACGGCTTTTCGCCCGGGCCGAAGACGTCGGCTTCACTTCCGATGATGTTTTGCAGATCTACGATTTTCATAGAGGCTATCCTCGTTTAGTGGCTCGGATAAGCTGATTAGTATAAACACGCTCTATTCCGCCAGTTCAAATGCATTCCTGACGCAAGAGATTGGTGTGCCGCGCTTTTCAGGCGTCGTCCCGGGTCTGGCGCCACTCACTGAAGGCGTCCATGGCCCGGTTGATGACGCCGACCCAGTGGGCCTGTCGCCGGCCATCCGTCGTGCCCTTGCTCAGACGCTGTAGCAGCCCCTGCAACTGGCGCTGGTCGTCTTTCGACAATCCCGCCAGCCAGTGGCTGCCGGCCTGTTCCAGCTGCAGGGGGCCGCGGCCGGCGTGGTTGCGATGGCTCACCTGGAACCAGTGGTTGAGTGCGCGCCCCAGGATGACGTAGCCGAACTGCAGGTCCGTCACCGGACCGTAGCGCAACTCACGCTGGCCCTGTTGCAGCGGCCCCAATGACCATTTCGCCAGCCGTCCGGCGTAGAAGTAGCTGCCGGCCGCGCCCAGCACGCCGCCCACCAGGGCGCCTGCCCCCAGGGACGAGCCGAACGTCAGCGCATCGATGCCCACACCGCCCAGGGCGCCGGCGCCGAAGCCGGCCGTCGCCAGTTGCTTGCGGCTGACGCCCCAGAGCAGACGGCTGTGCTCGCTGAACAGGTCCTCGTTCTCCCAATATAGTTCGTTCTCGTGACGCTGCACCCGGTGATGCAGGTACAGCCGTTCGATGGACTGACGCAACTGCCGTTCGCGGCGGCGCTGGGCGTCCAGCCATTTCTGCTGCAGCCGCTGGCGGGCCTGTTCGCCGGTGCTGTCGGTGCCCGGACTGCCGCTGACCCGCAGCTGCATCATGTCGCTCAGGGCCCGGCTGACCAGCTCGGCGCTCTGGAGCTGGCGCTGCTCACGCTGTTGCTTCAGGTGGTCGGCGGCGCTGTTGAGGCGGGACTCCCAGCGGGACTCCAGCTGGCCGAATCCCCGCAGCAGGCCCAGGTGCTGCGCAAACGGGGCCGTCACCGCATTGAAACGACGCACGATGCGGAAGTACTGCCCCAGGGCGTTTTCCCAGGCGGCGCTGTGATCGTCCGCGCCGATGGCGTTGATCAGCGCCAGGCTGGGCCGGCCGGTCCACTGGAGGATGGTCATTTCCGCTTCGTTGGCGGGGCTGTAGGGCACCGAACCGTCCACCACGTAGATGATGCCGGCATTGTCTTCCAGGATCGGGCGCAGCAGCTCGCACTCGTCGTGGAAGTGGGGATCGTCCCGGTGCTGCAGGAAGAAGGCCCGCACCGTGTCGGGTCGGTCCGAGGCGGAGGCGCTGTGGGCCTCCAGCCAGGCCAGCACTTTGCGCGGGCGCTGGAAACCGGGGGTGTCGATAAGGGTGTAGAGCACCTCATCGTCCACTTTCAGCGGGTAGGCGTGGCTGTCGCGGGTGGTGCCCGGTTCCATGGCGATGGCGATGCTGTCGTTCTGGGACAGGGTGGCGACCACGCTCGACTTGCCCCGGTTGGGGTGGCCGACCACGGCAAAGGTGGGGGCATCAGCCATGCTGGCGCACCTCCCCGACCCCTTCCGGCAGACGGCAGACCCACAGGTTGCTGTCCCCCTGGCGCTCGGCGAAACGCTGCCACTGGCCCAACTGGCGGGCGCTGGCCGGCTGCAGCGGCGCCTCGCCCCCAACCGGCAGCAGGGCGATCAGGCGCTCGGCGGACCCGTGCCGCCGGGCTTCCTCGAGGAAGTCGGCCAGCTCGCCGGTGGGTGGTTCCCAGGCGCGGGTCAGCAGGATAACCGGTGTCTGCGTGGCGGCGAGGCGCTCAATGACTCGCCGGTCGTCTTCCAGGGACGCGGTGCCGCCGGCGTGCAGGCGATCGGCATCGACCTGCCCCAGGCTGCTCAGCAGGTCGGTGACCTGTGCGCCGGCTCCGGCCCAGCCGATGACCGCGCCACTGTCGGGCAGACTGTGCAAGGTGTCGGCGGATGTCGACGGGTCCGACGGTTGGGTGTCGCGGCGATCGCCAACGCTTTCCACCGTGGGTGTGGCGAACCGGTGCAGCAGCGACTGGCGTCCGGGGTGCAGACGCAGCAGCCGGCGGGCGCGCAGGCGCAGGTGCAGGCGCGCCACGATCGCCAGCAACAGGCGCGGCAGCAGCGCGTAGGTCAGCCACAGCATGCTGACGAACGGCCACCAGTCGCCGAAGCGGGCGGGCTCGGCCACCGTTGTATCGCCCAGCCGGTAGAACTGGGTCTGCTCGACCAGTTCCAGCGACGGCACCGCCGCCGGCCACAGTACCTGCCAGGGGCGCGCCAGGCCCTGGACGAGGCCCGCGTAGGCGTCCGCCGAGGTGCGCAAGGTGGTGCTCCAGCCAAACGCCAGGTCCTGCACCACCACCAGGCTCAGCAGGGTCAGCCAGCCGAACAGGGCGAACACCAGCGCGGTCTGGTGGGCGGTGCAGGCGGCGAGTTGCGGCTTCAGCCCGTCGAGGGCGGAATCGCCACCGTCGCCCCGGGGTGTCAACAGGCGGCCCCAGGGGCGCCAGCCCAGCAGGGCCTGGGCGGTGGTGAGCAGCGCCAGCAGCCCCTGCAGGGCGACGAAGCCGATGATGACAGTGACGTTGATCTGCTGACGCCCGTCGTAGAACAGCAGTCCCAGCATGGTCAGGCAACCCAGCAGTGCACCCACCGGTAGCAGCAGGTGCGACAGGCGACGCCAGGCCCGCAGCCGGTCGCCGGCGGGCGTCGGGGCTGAGCGGTACGGATGGATATGCTCAAGCCAGCCGGTCAGCGATGGGCGCCGGTGGGCCTGCTGGCAGTCGAGCGCGTAGCGGCGGTCACGGCGATGCAGGAAAGCGGCCGACTGGGCCTGGTCACGCCGGACCTGCTCATCGAAAGCCAGCAGCAGCGTGACGGGGGTATAGCGCATCCGGTCCGGGTCCTTATCTAGTGACTGAGGAGCCAAGTGACTGAAGAGCCAGGTGACTCAGAAGCCTGTTGGCTGCGAAGTCCGTGTCCTGACAACAGGCTGATCGGCGAGTTTAGCGCGGCGCCGGTCCTGCCGGCCACCGACACCCGGCCCTCGTAGCCGGGGCGTTAGCCATCCCGCCAGAGCCGGTCCCAGCCGTCATGACCCAGTTGCCGCAGGCGTTCGATGTTGGCGCGGTAGATGGCGTCGGGATCCTGCATGGCGTCCACGGCTTCGCCGACGCTGCTTTCCCTGAGTATATGCAGGACCGGGAAAGGCGCGCGATTGGTGTAGTTGTCGATGGCGTCGGGGGCGCTGTCGGCAAAGCGGTAGTCGGGGTGGAAACTGGCGATCTGGAAGGTGCCGTCCAGGGCCAGGGTCTCCAGCAGGCCATCGGCCAGGGCCAGGAAATCGTTGAAGTCGTCGAAATCCGCCAGACCGCGGGTCAGGATCAGCAGGGTGGTTTCGCGCTGCGCTTCCGGGAGGGCTTCGAGCTGGCGGATCTCGGCCAGCAGGGCCTCGGCAATGGTCTCGTCGGTATCGGCGTCGCTGACGGCGAAGTGGACCTGGTCGCGCTGATAGGGCGCCCGCGCGAAGGGGCAGAGGTTGAGGCCGATAACGGCGCGTTCCAGCCACTCGCGGGTGGCGGCCAGGGCATGGGTGGCGGTGTCGGTCATGGGTTACTCCTGAGTCTGGCCCCATGATACTGCGTTGCGCGCACCGAGTCTGCCGGCGTCGGACCGGTTACAATGGTGGCAAAGCCACACCGACGGACGAGCCCGCATGCCCCATTTCCTGATGAACCTGCGCCATGTGCCCGACGACGAAGCGGAGGAGATCCGCGAGCTGTTCCAGGCCCACGACGTGGATTACTACGAAACCCCTCCCAGCCGCTGGGGCATCAGCATGGGCGGCTTCTGGACCCGCGATGCCGACGAGGCGGATCGGGCGCGGGCGCTGCTGGAGACCTATCAGGCGGACCGGGCGCGTGATCAGCGCGCCGATTTCCAGCGCCGCCTGGAAGCCGGTCAGGTCCCGTCACTGGGCCAGCGCCTGATGCAGAAACCGGTGACCGTGCTGGCCAGCCTGCTGGCGATCGCGCTGATCCTGGCGCTGACGCTGGCCCCTTTCCTGCGTTGGTGAAAGAACGGTCGCCGGGAGGTTTAAGCCGGGATACGCCTGTGCGTAGAATAGAGGCTCTTTCGCGACCGGTGACCCTCGATGCTGCTGCTCATCACTTTTGCCGCCATCTCAATCGGTTTCTCCTTTCTGTGCTCGATTCTCGAAGCCGCCCTGCTGTCGGTGACGCCCAGCTACATCGCGTCGCTGAAACAGGACCGGCCCGAGCTGTTCGCGCGTCTGCGCAAGCTCAAGGACAACATCGATGACCCGCTGGCGGCGATTCTCACGCTCAATACGGTGGCCCACACCGTCGGTGCCACCGGCGTCGGGGCCCAGGTCACCGTGGTGTTCGGCGACGCCTGGGTGGGGGTGGCGTCCGGGGTAATGACCCTGGCCATCCTGATCCTGTCGGAGATCATTCCCAAGACCATCGGCGCCAAATTCTGGCGCAGCCTGGCGCCCTGGCTGCCGTCGGTGCTGCGTTGCATCATGGTGCCACTGGCGCCCTTCATCTGGCTGTCTAACCAGATCACCCGCCGCATCGGTGCCAACGAGCCCGATGTCGACCTGCGCGGGGAGATCAGCGCCCTCACCGAGATTGGTCGCGACCAGAATGCGCTGGATGAAGACGAGCGCCGGGTGATCCAGAACATCCTGCAACTGCACGAAATCACCATCGGCTCGATCATGACCCCGCGCACCGTGTGCCAGACCGTACGGCCCGATGCCAGCGTCGACGAGTTTCGCGAACGATTCCAGGAGTTGCCGTTCACCCGTTATCCGCTGATCGACGAGGACGGCCGCAGCCACGGCTACGTGCACAAGCCGGACCTGCTCAACGCCGAGGGCGACGCGCGGCTGGATTCGGTGGCGCGGGAAATGACCATCGTGCGGGCCGGCGGCAACATCGAGCACCTGTTCGCGCTGATGCTGCGCGAGCGCCAGCACATGGCGGTGGTCTATGACGAAATGGACACCTGGGTGGGTGTGGTGACGATGGAAGACATCCTGGAAACCATCCTGGGCCTGGAGATCATGGACGAGACGGACAACGTGGCCAATCTGCGCCGCTACGCCAAGGAGCGCTGGAGCCGGCGTTTGCGCAAGCTGTCCGCACAGCATCTGTAGAGGGCGGTCTTTACACGGGCCGGCCGCCCCGGCCGCGCAAAGGTCAAACCTCGTGTCAGGTGGGGCCTGCGGGCTCGACGCGCTGTCGGATTGCGGCTAACTTGCTGTTATGGCGAACCGAAAGCGTTGCCTGGGCAGTGCGCTCGGGGCGCCCCGAAACCGGTCTGCGGCTGACTCTGCGGCCGTAACCGCTGTCTTATCGGTTCAGGATCCAGCGACCCATGCGAGCATCCGGGAAAGTGGCTTCGCCCATGCGGCGGGCATTGTTGATCTGTGTCGCCTACGGGCTGGTCAGTGCCCTCTGGATCGCGATCAGCGACCGGGTGCTGGCGTACCTGGTGGCCGATCCTGCCGTCCTCACCCGCCTGCAGACCCTCAAAGGCTGGGGCTTTGTGGCGCTGACCTCTTTCCTGCTGTTCCTGATGATCCTGCACCAGTTCCGCCGCTACGCCGACATGCTGGCGGTCAACCAGCGCCAGGCGGCGGCCATCCACGATTTGAGCCAGTTCCGCGAGAGCGTCATCGACAACGCCAGCGTCTGGATCAATGTGCTCGACCCCGACGGGCGGGTGCTGGTCTGGAACAAGGCGGCCGAGCGCATCAGCGGCTACAAGCGGGATGAGGTGCTGCACACCGATTCCATGTGGACGCTGTTGTACCCGGACGACGACTACCGCGCGCATGTGCTGGAACTGGCGGAGTCCATCATCCGCGATGGTCTGGACCTGAGCGGTTTCGAGAGCCGCATCCAGACCAAGCAGGGGCTGCTGCGCGAGATGAGCTGGAACTCGCGGCGCTTTTTCACCCCCGACGGCCGGGTCGCCGGAGCCATCACCATCGGTCAGGACCTGACCCAGCAGCATCACCTGGAGCACCTCGCCCACGACAGTGAACGCCAGCTGCAGACCCTGATGGATAACCTGCCGGGCATGGCTTACCGCTGCCTGCTGGATGAGCGCTGGACCATGAAATTCGTCTCCGATGGCTGTCGTGCCCTGACCGGCTACGGCCCGGACGAACTGCTGGAGAACCGCGTGGTGTCGTTGACCGACCTGCTCGATCCGGGCGTCAACGAGGACATGATCCGAGCGGTGGAGCGGGCCATTGCCAATGCTGAGCCCTACGCCGCCGAGTACCCGATGACCCGCCGTGACGGCACCCGGATCTGGGTCTGGGACAAGGGCCGCAGTGTCGAAGTGGGCGGCCAGCTGATGCTTGAGGGCATCATGCTGGACATCAGCGACCGCAAGGCCCTGGAGCAGGAGTTGGCGCGCCTGGCCACCCACGATGCGCTCACCGGCCTGTTCAACCGGCGCGAGCTGGAGCGGCGGCTGGACGAGGAGATGATCCGGGCGCATCGCTATGGCCGTCCCGTAGCGGTGCTCTGGGTCGACCTGGATCACTTCAAGGCGATCAACGACCGGTTCGGTCATGCCCAGGGCGATGAGGTGCTGCGCCGGGTGAGCCAGCTACTGCAGCGGTCGATCCGGGCCATGGACATTGCCGGCCGTTACGGCGGTGAGGAGTTCGTGCTGGTGCTGCCCGAGCACGAACTGGGCGAGGCCGAGGAGACCGCTGAGCGGCTGCGTAAACTGGTCAGCGAAGAAACCATCACCATCGGGGGGCAGGGCGACGTGCGCCTGTCGGTCAGTATCGGTGTGGCGGTCTATCCCACCCATGGCCATTCGGTGGGTGCCGTCTGTGAGGCCGCGGATGCCGCCATGTACGCGGCCAAGCGTGCCGGACGCAATCAGGTGCGGGCGGCCCAGTCCGCCGGGGACAGCTGATAGAAATCCGCCAGGCAGCGGTAGAGGTCCGGCTCCGATTCGCGCAGGGCTTCGGGCGTGCAGAAAAACGCTTCGGTGGCGACCGCGAAAAACTCCGCCGGATCGGTGGCGCCGTAGGGATCGAGCACGGTGTCGCGCCACTCGGCGTCGCGTTTGAGACGGTTCCAGGCGTCACTGAAAACCGCCTGCCAATCCTGCGACTGGCGCCGCGAGCGCAGCGGTGGGGCGCCGTCCGAGGCCCCATCGAGCTGATCCAGCTGGTGGGCGAATTCGTGCAGGGTGACGTTGTTGCGGGCGTGGGGATCGGCGGCGTCCTCGGCCACGCTGGGCCAGACCAGGATCACCCGGCCCTCGCCCCAGGATTCCCCCAGCCGACTGTCCTCACCTTCGGTCACCACCATATCCTCATGATGTTCGATGGGTGCGCGATAGACGTCGGGATAGAGCAGGACGGCGCGCAGGCTGTCGTAATAGCCCGGCGACAGGCCGCTGACCAGCAGCGCGCCATGGGCGGCGATCAGGACCCGCATGGGCTCGGTCACCTCAAGGCCGTTGCAGCCGTAGAAGTCCAGTTCGTCGAGCAGGATCAGGGTGCCGGATTCCACCCGCTGGCGCACCGGCTCGGTCAGGCGCCCGTAGAGCGCCATCTCCGCCTGTAGCAGCTGGCGCCATTGATCGGGAAAATCCCGGGCGGCGACCTGCGCCCGACGATGGCCGCGGTAGAAGAACAGCCGGTAGGCGGCCAGCGCAATCAGGGCCACTACGCCCAGGAAATACAGCATATGGAAGGTCGCTCCCTGTCGTATCGTCCGCGGCGGGCACCGCGTGGAATGGCCCGCATTGCCCGTATCGGGGCATCGCCGCCGGTGGATGGGGCAATGTATCATCTTTGGGTCGGGTCCTGTCGCCCGCCCCGGCCGGGCGGCGGACACCAGACTCAACAACCACACTACAATAAACCGGAAACCGCGGATGCCGCTGTTGTCGTAGAGGATATCTGCCCATGAACCGTCTGACCCGCCGTGCCCTCAACACCATCGCCGTTCCGACCGACCTGGCCAGCGTGACCGATATCGATACGTCCCGCGAAGAGGCGCCGGAGGATCTGGGTCTGGACCCGACGGCGGTGGCCTCGGTCTGGCGGGCGGCGGAAAATCTCTATCGCACCGGTGTGCATCCCGGCCTCCAGCTGTGTCTGCGCTACCGTGGCCGGATCCTGCTCAACCGGGCCCTGGGGCATGCCTCCGGCAACGGCCCGCATGACGCGCCGGATGCCCCCCGGGTGGCGATGTCCACGGACACGCCGGTGTGCTACTTCTCCGCCTCCAAGGCAGTGACGGCGCTGTTGATCCATATGCTGGCGGAGCAGGGACGGATCAACCTGCGTCATCCGGTGGCGTTCTATTGCCCGGAGTTCGCCCAGAACGGCAAACAGACCATCACCATCCACCAGATCCTGTCGCATCGGGGCGGCATTCCGGCGATTCCCAAGGACACGCCGCTGGATACCCTGTGGGACCGGGATGCCATCTGGCGCATTCTGTGCGAGGCGGTGCCGGTGGAGGTGGACGGCTCCAAGCTGGCCTATCACGCCATTACCGGCGGTTTCGTGCTGCAGCGGGTGCTGGAGACGGTCACCGGCGCGCCCATCGAAGCGTTCCTCGACAGCCACCTGTGCCAGCCCCTGGGGATGCGCTGGTTTACCTACGGCGTAACACCTGACCATCTGCCCGACCTGGCCCGCAACTACGCCACCGGTCCGGCGCCGCGCTTCCCGGTGTCCTGGGTGTTGCGGCGAGCCCTGGGCGGTGACATCGGCACCATCGAGTCGACGGTCAACGATCCCCGCTTCCAGGAGGCCGTGGTGCCGGCCGGCAACCTGTGCGGGACCGCCGAGGAAATGTCGCGTTTCTTCCAGATGATGCTCGATGGCGGACTCTGGCAGGAGCAGACGATTTGCCGACCATCCACCATCCGCCGGGCGATCGAGCAGTCCGGCCCGATCCAGCTCGATCGCACCATGATGGTGCCCATGCGCTTCAGTCCCGGTTTCATGCTGGGTGGCAATCCCTTCGGTTTCTGGGGGCCCCAGAGCCGGGAGGCCTTCGGCCACCTGGGGCTGATCAACAAGCTGTGCTGGGCGGATGCGGCCCGGGACATCTCGGTGAGCCTGGTCAACACCGGCCTGCCGATACTGGCGCATCACATCCCGGCGCTGATTCGCTTTGTCACCACCGTGTGCCGGGCGTTTCCGGTGACGCCCGCCGACGGTCAGCACCGGGTTGCCTGAGGGGCGCCTCAGACGCCGTCGAGCTGCGCCTCCAGGATCGCCAGCACCGACGACTGCACTTCCTTGAAATCGGTCAGGGTCTGGGTACGCTGGATCACGTCCTCCTGCTGCTCCTCCAGTCGCTGCAGCTTGGGAATCACCCGCCGTACGCCTTCGGTGATCACTTCGTAGGGATAATGGTGGTCCTGGGTGCTAAGCTTGTTGAGCTCGGCCACTTCCTGGTGGAAGATGCTGATGATGTCGTACAGCATGTCCTTGTGGCGGATCGTGCCGGCCTCCCAGTAGGCGTCGTCCAGCAGTTCCAGTAACGACAGGAATTCCCGCAGGGTATCGGCGACGGACGGTTGGGTCATGGACGGCTCCAGGCAGTGGGTGATGCCAAAAGGATAGCAGGCACGCCGACGGACGGCGTGCGCCCGGAACGGGTTCCGCAACACTAAAATGAACCATTGTTCACACTTTGTTGCGGTTTTGCCGGGGCTTGTGCACAATATTAAAAGCGCGTGAATCGGTATATGCTTATGCCCGATCGCGTACAGGGAAACGCGGGTTTGTTGGAGGCGGAACCTCCGGCCGTATCGTTGATCCAACGATACCCGTCAGCGACACTCAAGGATGAGAGATCGACACCATGTTCAGAGAACCACCCGACCTGCCCGACCAGGGATACGGCGACCAGCCGGACCAGCCCAATCTCAACCAGCACGATAGCGTGCGCCAGCACCTGCAGGAACGTCTCGTGCGCGAAGTGGCGGACCTGGAAGAACGCATCGAAGCCCTGCGCCGGAATCGCGCACCGCATACCGCGATCATCATCGCCACCTACGAGAGGATGATCGATCGAAAGAAGGGCTTCATGTCGACCTGGGGTCTGGGCGCCCAGGTCGGCAGAACACACAACAGTCCACGCTGAACCGGCACGTCGTTACTGGCGCCCGCTGACCGCCTGTGTCGCGTAGCGGGTGCCTGTACCTTCCTCCTGATTTCCGCAATAGTCTTCACTCTCCACATACGCGCTGCGACTGGCGTAGCTGCCGCTGACGTTGGCATAGGCTGAGGTGAACACCTCCGCGGTGGCGGCCCGGTAATCCACCAGTACCCGCGCGCAATCCACGTCGGTCCGATCGGCGAAGTCGAAGGTGTTGTCACTGCTGCGCAGCCACTGGTCCCGATCCAGATCGATCAGTGTCTGCTCCAGGCTCAGCCGCTCCTGGTTGCTGCCGGCGGTGAACGATGCCTGCACCAGTTCAGGCACGTTGAAGCCGGACGCCGAGAAGCTGGCGTCGTCGAACTGGCTGGCCACCACGGCGCCGTTGAGGTCTTCCCCGGAACGGCCCTGGAAGCGGATCACCCGGATCACCTTGCCCGACGCGTCCGGCGCGTAGACCCAGCGCAGGTTGGGGTAGTTGTACTGGTCGGTGGTGGTGCTGTCCTGCACTTCGTCGAAGGTGACGAGCGCGCCCTTCTCGCTGGTGTCGTACTGGGCGGCGTTGCCGGCGTCGATGCAGCTGCTGATGTAGCGCCGGCCGGTGTTGAAGTTGTCGATGGTGTCCTCGCCGATGATCAGGTCGATGAAGTCCATCGGGTTGCGCACCGCCGTGTAGGCGCTGGCGCCGCTTGCCGGGGAGCCCCCGTTGAAGCGTGCGGTCTGGGCCAGTACGTCGTCTGCCACCGACTCACCGTAAGCGTCGGCGCCGGCGGGTTGCACCCCGGCCAGGACGTCCCGGAACAGGTGGCGTTGCAGACGCCCGGGGGCGGTGATATCGAAGCTGGCGTAGCCGGCCTGGACCCGGGTGGCCGGGTTGAACTGGCTGCCGCAGCTGGCTGGATCACTGTCGCCGTCGCTGCTGCCACCGCAGCCGGCCAGCAGGAGGGTACCGGCCAAAGAGGCCAGAATCCGGTGAAGGTTCGCCATTGTGGTTGTCCTTGTCGCGAACGGTGGGTTGACGGGTGCGCAAGGCCGGATTACGCGCTAAAGTGGAAGGCGATGGGCACACACCGCAAGGAGCCCCGGCAGCTCTCCCAATAACCATAAAGCCCTGCCAGTCGTTCCGGCACGTTAACGGAAATGAACGGCACCTGCCCGCTCGGAGATCACATTTTGCGGCATCAGAGTTCGTGTCCGGCATGGAGGCTTGCGCTTCTGCTCCGGGCTGTTATTTTCGGCGCCTGCCTGCTGGTCCCGGCCCTGTCCCAGGCAGCACAAAGCGCCTGTCACCAGGCGCCCATCCGGGTGTCGCCGGGCACCGAGCACATCGACCTGGCCTCCTGTCTCTGGTACCTGGAGGACCCCGGGGCGCAGATGACTCTGTCCCTGGCGCGGCAGGCGGATCTGGACGGGGCGTTCCGCAGCCATGACGGCGGTATCCTCAACTTCGGTTACACCGAGTCCGCCTACTGGGCGCGGCTGGACCTGCAGGTGGACGGTGCCCGCCCCCTGCCGCGCATTCTCGAACTCAGCCTGCCGCTGGTGGATCATATTGCCCTGCACGTCTATCGCGACGGCCAGCTGGCCGAACAGCGCGAGCTGGGCTACACCGCCGACTGGAGCGACCGGGAGCTGTTGTTGCCCAACCCGGTGTTCAAGCTGGATCTGTATCCCGGTCAGTCCGTGCGTCTGTACCTGCGGGTCAAGACCGCCAACACCTTCCGCCTGCCGCTGGCCCTGTGGTCGCCGGACGCCTACATCGAGAAGGTCGCGGTGGACGAAACCATCCAGGGCATCTTCCTCGGCAGCATCCTGGCGATCCTGGCGTACAACCTGTTCGTCGCGGTGTCGGTGCGCGAGCGCAGCAACGTCTACTACGTGCTCTACCTGGTGTTCGCCGCCCTGTTCATCGCTACCGAGCAGGTACACGGCCTGCAGCTTTTCGACCAGCGGCCCTGGTTCCTGGACAAGGCCTACCTGCACTACCAGATCCTGCTGACCTGGTTCTTCGGGATTCAGATGGCGCGTGGATTGCTGGAATTGCCCCAGCGCTCGCCGGACCTGGACAAGACCATGCGCGTCTGCCTGACCGGTGTGGTGGTCACCTTCGTGCTGAGCCTGTTCATGCCCTACCACGTGGCCATGGAATGGACGGTGATAGGTTCCATCACCCTGTCGATCGTGATGATCCTGACCAGCTACTGGGCCTGGAAGCACTTCAACCCGGCGGCACGCACCTACTTCTTTGCCTGGACCTGCACCCTGGCCGGCGTGGGACTGTATGCGCTGACCGTCATGGGCTTTTTCCCGCTCAACTACCTGACCGGCCACGCCCCCCAGATCGGCCTGACCGCCCAGGTGATCCTGTTCTCCTTCGCCCTGGCCGACCGCATCAAACTGATCCAGGCCGACGCCCTGGACTGGAACCGGCGGGCGCTGTCCAACCTGACCCGCTATCAGTCCCTGTTCAACAACGCGGTGGAAGGGATTTTCCAGATGTCCCTGGAGCGCCGTTTCCTGACGGCCAACCCCGCCATGGCGGAGCTGCTGGGCTACGACGACCCGGAGCGCATGATCCGCCAGGTGCCGGACGTGCTGTCCGCCTGCTTTGCCGATCCCGGTCAGCGCCAGCAGGTGATCAGTCAGCTGCAGGAGCGCGGCGGCACTAAAGGCGTCGAGACCCGTTGTTTCACCCGACAGGGCGACGAACGCTGGCTCAACGTATCGCTCAACACCGTTTATGACGCCCACGGCGAGCCGGCGCACCTGGAAGGCACCTGCATCGACATCACCGAGCGCAAGCAGCGCGAGTCGATGGAGAAGGAGCGCGAGAACGAGCGCCTGGAGAAGGAACTGGCCCGCAACGCCGCCGAGGCCAAGAGCCAGTTCCTGGCCAACATGAGCCATGAGATCCGCACGCCCCTGGCGGCGATTATCGGCTACGGCGAGAACCTGCTGGATCCGCAGCTGGGGCCGGACGACAAACGCAACAGCGCCGAGACCGTGGTGCGCAGCGGCCGCCACCTGCTCGACCTGGTCAACGACATCCTCGACCATTCCAAGCTGGACGCCAACAAGCTCAACGTGGAGATCCTCACGGTCAACCTGCCGGAGCTGCTGGATGAGGTGCGCGCCTTCTTCGAGCCCCGGGCCCGGGAGAAAGGCCTCGGCTTCTCGATCCAGTGCGCGTTCCCGTTGCCGGAGCAGATCCGCACCGACCCCACGCGCCTGCGCCAGATCATCATCAACCTGTGCGGTAACGCCCTCAAGTTCACCGAAAGCGGCCACATCGTGCTGTCGGTGCGTTGCGAGCGCGAGCGGGAACAGCTGACGGTGCGGGTGGTGGACACCGGCATCGGCATGAAGCCGGAACAGGTCGAGCGGCTGTTCGATCCGTTTGCCCAGGGCAGTGCGGCGATCGCCCGCCAGTACGGCGGCACCGGCCTGGGGCTGAGCATCTCCCGGCGCCTCGCGCAGTTGCTGGGCGGTGAGATCGGGGTCAGCAGCGTCTACGGCGAGGGCAGCGAATTCGAGGTGACCATCGCCACCGGGTCGCTCGATGGCGTGCACCTGTTGCGGGACGCCTCCGAGCTGTCCCAGCGCCGGCGCATGCTGCCGATGATCACCGCGCCGCGCTTGCGTGGCCGCATCCTCTACGCCGAGGATAACGAGGTCAACCGCAAGCTGGTGGACCTGATGATCCGCCGCACCGGCGCCGAGCTGGTGCATGTGGGCAATGGCGCCGAGGCTCTGGAAGCCGCCACCCACGACCGTTTCGACCTGATCCTGATGGACATCCAGATGCCGGTGATGAACGGCCGCGACGCCACCGCCGCCCTGCGCGAGGCGGGGGTCAACACGCCGATCATCGCCCTGACCGCCAACGTCATGGCTGAGGACATCGAGGATTACCGGCGCGCCGGCTGCACCGGTCACCTGGCCAAGCCCATCGACAAGCGGCGGTTCTACGACCTGCTGGCGCGCTACCTGACCCTGGACGAGTGGCCGTCGCTGGCGGAAGTGCAGCACTACAGTGGCACCGTGCTGGTGGCGGAGGACAACGCCGATAACCGTCATCTGGTGGAGCGCCTGCTGGGTCGCTTCGGGGTGGATGTCCTGGCCGTCACCAACGGGCGCGACGCCGTGCAGAGCGCGCTGTCCCAGGCCGTCCACCTGGTGCTGATGGATCGTCACATGCCCGATCTGGATGGTCCTGCGGCGACGCGCATGCTGCGCCAGACCGGTTTCCGAAGGCCCATCATCGCCTTCACCGCCGGCGATCAGGTGGAAGTGGACGAGCTGGTCGAGGCCGGCTGTGATGGCGTGTTGACCAAACCCATCGACAGCGCCCACCTGGCGGCCTTGCTGGTGCGCTACCTGGCACCCCGGGACAACGCCGCGGCGGCGGAGGCCGAGGGTATCCAGGCGTTGGTGTCGCAGTTCCTCCAGGGGTTGCCGGAGCGCCTGGACATCATGGCCAGCGCCATCGCCGACGGCGACTGGACGAGTTGCCGACACCAGGCGCACCAGATCAAGGGGACGGCGGGGGCGATGGGTTACCCGCAGATGACCGATCAGGCCGGCGCCCTGGAGGCGGCCATTCGCTCCGGTGAAACCGACCGCGTGCCGGCGCTGTTTGATACACTCAGTGGTCTGATGCGGCAGGCTGTCGCGGCCCAGGCCAGTACGTCGGAATAGGCCCGGTACCTGGAACGGCCCGGTGCCGAGAAACAGACCCGGTACTTTGAAACCGGCATTGAGGCCGGCAACACCGGCCACCGCAGCAGACATAAGGGGAAGATGAGTCGTGGATCACAAGTCGCATAACGAGACACCGTCGCTGAACACCCTGTTCGGGACTTACGCCGACGTGCTGTTCGTCCTGTTTCCCTTCCTGGTGATTGTGATGCAGCGGATGTGGGATGGCGCCATCGCCGAGGTCCTGTTGCGCCCGGACCTGAGCATCGCCGCCGCCATCCTGGCGGGCCTGGCGATCGGCAAGTTTGTGCTGGGGCTGGTGATGAACCGGGACCTGGGGCGTCACAAGGAGCGCATCGTCTTCTTCATTGCCCTGACCCTGTTCCTGGTGATGGGCCCGGCGATTATCCTGATCCTCAGCATCGTCGGCGGTGGCAAGGTGCCCGGTTTCGTGGCGTTCCTGCAGCCGGTGTTACTGATCGTGGCCATCTCGCTCTACACCACCGCCATTTCCATCAGTAACCTGCTGGCGGGCGCCGAGGCGCCATCAAACCGAGCGGATGCGGTGCCGCCCGACGACGAGCGCGCCGCGCAACCCACCCCATTGGTGATTCCCCGGCGAACCTCCAACGAGTAGAACGGAACGCCGTGTTTCTGGAGAGGATGTGAGAATGGAAAACCTGCGAGTGCTGGTCGTCGAGGATGAGCCGACCATGCGAGCGTTACTCAAGGACATGTTGCACCAGGCCGGGGCGACCATGGTGGTGGAGTGCGAAGACGCCGCCTGCGCCGAGCGCCGGTTCCGGGAGGAGTCGTTCCACATCGTCATGCTCGACCTGGGACTGCCCGACCGAGACGGCCACGATCTGATGCGCGAATTCAAGGAGGCCATCGAGGATCAGCACATCGTGCTGGTGACAGCGGACGACTCCATCGACAGCATCCAGCGCGCCATCAGTGCCGGCGCCAACGGTTATGTGGTCAAGCCCTACTCGGTCGAGAAAATCCAGGATGTGGTCAATAACTACGTGATGGTTCACGGCGGGGAAGGAGACGCCCTGCGCGGGCTCAGCCGCCCTCACTGACGGCTGAGTACCCGTGGGCGCGCCGGGCTAGGCGACCTGACGCGCGATCCAGGAATTGTGTCTGGTGGCCAGGGCGCGCACGTAGCGGGCCTCGGCGTTGCCCATCGTGGCAATGACGCCGTTAAAGATCCAGCCGCGCTCGTACAGGCCCAGCACACTCTGCTCGCTGTCGAGGTTGACGCGTTGGTTGAGCTTCTTGCAGATGGCGTCGAGCAGCGGCAGCTTGTCCGGGCGGCGCAGCGGCCCGTTGTGGGGCGCCTTGTGTTGGGGGCCGGGGCGGTTGTGATGTCTTTTCATGGTGCTCTCCTTTTTGCTCTGTCCGCGTGCAAAAAATAAACCCCGATCAGGGTGACCGGGGTTTATAGAGAGACTCTCTGCCCGGTCGCCCAACGGCTTCCGGGTTTGGGGGAAGCCGTTAATCGATACGCATAACGAGGGAACGCAGGTGCGCCGGGCGCGAGTGCGCAACCGGACCTGCGGTCTTTCGGTTAATCTGTCGTACGGTGGCCGTCAAAACGGACTCCCATCCTCGTTTCAATGCGTCGGCAACGCTGTGTATCGCCGTTTGTGAGCCTGGCCTGCTGCGCTCCGTCCATAAAAAAACCCGGAACCTGTGACGCTTCCGGGTTTTCTGGCCGCCGGAAGATTCGCACCGCGAATCGCCCGACCGGGAATTCAGCGGTTATGCAGACTGGGCTCGTTTGTGGGCGATCACGTCAGCGTTGCTCTCGTCTGTGCGTTTGTTCGTCTGTCGATGCCGGCCCGATGCGTCGCCGTTGCGATGCGGGTCAGGGCCGATTCACTCCGGCTGTTTATCCAACTGCTTATCGGAATGTCCGTCGGGCTATCCACCCATCGGACTGTCTGCCGGAATGCCTTTCACTGTCAGTCTATCCGTTGCCGAAAACTTTGCAACAGGCGCGTTGCCGGTGAACAGCCGAAGACCCGGGAACCGGGCTCTGGCGTGGTTTGCGGCAATCCCCTACAGATCAAGGAACGTACAGGCGTCATAATTCCTGAGTCACGTGTTTACGTTGTGCATTTCATCTGCCCGCATAACCTACGATGGGTTGGCACGATGAATCTCTCCTTTTTTGCAAGCGCAGCCTGCGGGCTGTGCTTTTTTTTTGCCCGTCTTTTACCGGCGCCAGCCGCCTGCTTCGGCTAGTGCGTACAGGGATTTTCGTACAGCCCCGTTGCCCGTTCTTCGAGATAATTAGTTGCCTACTAAAATCGGTCACGTCCCGTGGCTGATTCATCCAACGACATCCGAATTGCGAGGTGAAACCGAAATCATCATGTCCGACGACACAACCACACGCTTGAACCTGAAAGCGCACATCGTCGTTGAAGCCATCCTGGTCCTGGCCCTGGCGGCCTATTTTATCCTGGCGGAAAGCCGCATCGTCGGCGCCGATATGGCCTTTACCGCCGTGGGTGCCGGGCTGATGGCTCTGGTGACCTTCTGGACGCTGAACACAGCGGGGGATGTGATCGAGTGGCTGGCCGCGCGGAGTGGATCCCGCCGGGCCTGATGGTCGTGCCTCAGGAGCGGGCTGCGCGGTAGACGTGTTCGCCGGTGACATTGCCGCCCACGACCCGGTGCCAGGTTTCCTGCAGGATCAGGGCGTCGTTGGCGGCGCGATGCACCGGCAGGCCCAGGGTCGCGATGACCTGCTGGCGTTCTTCCGACCAGCGCTGTACCTGTTGGGCGTCGAGGATCGAAGAGATGGATTCCAGCAGGAAGGTGGGCTGGATGCCGGCGGCACGGAACAGGCGGTGCAGCCAGAAGCTGTCGAACGTCCAGGCGTCGCAATAGACAACGTCGTCGAGCAGGGCGTTGAGCTCCTGTGCCACGTCCCGCACGTTGTAGCCTTCCTGGCACAGGGTGTCGCGGCTGATGCCGTGGATGGCCTCGGCGCTTTGCGACCAGTCCTGCCAGAGCACGTGGGGCGCGATCAGCCAGCTGTGCAGGGTTCCGTCCGGCAGACTCACGCCCACCTCGATCGGATAGCTCGCGATCAGGTCCAGGCTGGACGCTTCGAAGTCGATGAATGCCGGTATCTGGGGAACGTTCATACTGCCAGTATCTGTTTTGCTGTTGTCACCGGGCAACGCTGCGCATCCACAGCGATATGGCCCGGGCCCGTTCGTTCAATGAGTTTAACCGCCCCGCTCTCAGGACGCGAACCCATCCTGTATTGTCCCTGTTACAATTCGTCCATTCCCGCAGTTTGTTGAATGAGGATTTACCGCTATGTCCGAAAAAGTCGTGGTCATTTATTCCGGAGGCATGGACTCTTTTACCCTGCTGCATCGTGCCCGGGCGGCGGGCCATGAGGTCCACGCGCTCTCCTTCGACTACGGCCAGCGCCACGTGAAGGAACTCGACTGCGCCGCCGCGGTGTGCCGCGAGCTGGGTATACCCCACAAGATAGTCGATATGGCGCCGATGGCCGGACTTTTGTCGGGATCGTCCCTGACCGATGACGTGGCGGTGCCCGAAGGGCATTACGAGGAAGCCTCCATGAAATCCACCGTAGTGCCCAACCGCAACATGATCCTGCTGTCCCTGGCCACTGGCTACGCGGTGTCGGTCGGCGCCCAGGCGGTCTGGTATGGCGCCCACGGCGGCGACCACGCGATCTACCCCGACTGCCGTCCCGAGTTCGTGGAGAAGATGGACGCGGTGTGCCGCGTGGCCAACTACGAACCGGTGCGTATCGAGGCGCCCTACATGGCGCTGGACAAGGGCGAGATCCTGGCTGAGGGCCTGGCGATGGACCTGGACTACGGCCAGACCTGGACCTGCTACAACGGCCGTGAGGCCGCCTGCGGCAAGTGCGGCTCCTGCACTGAGCGTCTGGAAGCCTTCGCCGCCCACGGTTTGACCGATCCACTGAGCTACGAGGCGCAGGGCTGATGTACCGGGTCAAGGAAGCCTTCTACACGCTCCAGGGGGAAGGCGCACAGGCGGGCCGCGCAGCGGTGTTCTGCCGGTTCAGCAAGTGCAACCTGTGGACCGGCCGCGAGAAGGACCGGGCCACGGCCGTCTGCAATTTCTGCGATACCGATTTCGTCGGCACCGACGGCCAGAACGGCGGCCAGTTTGCCGACGCCGACGCGCTGGCCGACCACATCGCCGCCCTCTGGCCCCAGGACAGCGGCCGGCCCTACGTGGTCTGTACCGGCGGCGAACCGCTGCTGCAACTGGATGAGCCGCTGATCGCCGCGTTCCATGCGCGGGGCTTCGAGGTGGGCGTGGAGACCAACGGCACCCTGCCGGCGCCGGCGGGTATCGACTGGCTGTGCATGAGTCCCAAGGCCGACGCCAGGGTGGTGCTGGAACGCTGCAACGAACTCAAGCTGGTTTATCCACAGCCTTTGGCCCTGCCCGAGCGCTTCGAACACATCCAGGCGGACCACTTCTTCCTGTCGCCGATGGCCTCGCCCACTCTCCCGGAAGACGGTCCCGACCCGGTCAAGCAGAGCAATACCCGGCGTGCCACCGAGTACTGCCTGGCCCATCCGAAGTGGCGCCTGACGTTGCAGATGCACAAGATTGTGGGGATTGATTGAGGGCGTTGGCCCCGGGGTGGGCTCGGCAGGCCTCTGGCCTGCACCGAAGCTGAAGCGTCGGCTACAGGGGCGGGAAGCGCCGGAAATGTAGCGGACACTGTCGTTTCCGAGGCGTCCCGAGGGCGCCTGGGACGGCAGGCGGCGGCTAATCTCCCAGCAGATGGTCCAGCGGCTGGCTGTAGCTGGGCGCGAACACCTCCAGGAAATACTGCACTTCCGGCAGGTTGTCCGCCTGTAGCCGCTCCAGGATCTGCACCGCCGCCGGCTCGAATTCCTTGTTGCCGGCGTTGATCTCGGCCCGGCACTTGAGCCAGGCGGACAGACGGTCCGCCGCCTTGACCAGCGTTTTCACATCCGCGTCCCAGCGGGATTCCTTGATGTAGGTGGCGAAGTCGGCCCGCAGGCTCTCCGGCAGCAGGTCCAGTAGTTCGTCCTCGGCCTTGTGCTCGATCTCGCTGAAGGCTTCGCGCATGACCGGGGAGTGGTATTTCACCGGGGTGGGCATGTCGCCGGTGATCACCTCGGTGGCGTCGTGATAGAGCGCCGCGGCGGCCACGAGGTCGGCGTCGACATGGCCGTCGAAATGGCGGTTGCGGATCAGCGCCAGGGCGTGGGCCACGGTGGCCACCTCCCAGGAGTGGGTGGCCACGTTTTCCTCGATGGCGTTGCGCATCAGCCCCCAGCGCTTGATCCAGCGCAAGCGGGCGATGTACGCGAAGAAATGGCTCAGGCGTTGCGGCATGGCGTACTCCCCGGCGTTACCGGGCCTCCATGGAGAAGGGCACGATCACCCGGATGGCGTCCTCGCCCATGTCGGTTTGGGCGTCCTGGGACGGCGCCTGCAGGAACAGCTGGTCGTTGGGAATGCCGTATTCCTGGGACAGGCGCTGTTGCAGCAGGGTGCCGCGGGCCTTGGCCAGTCGCTCCAGGGCTTCCGGCGGCAGTTCGACGCTCTGGGTCAGCTCGCGGGTGAGGATGGCGACCCATTCCGGGCTGTTGTGGCGATCCTCGCCGGTCTCGCCGTGTTCCTGCTGCAGGGCGGTGAGCGCCGACTGGCCGTTATCGCTGGCGTACTCCGCCTCCAGCGCCTTGACCCGCTGCTCGCGCGGGGTGTCGGTGGTCAGGTTGAGGCGCCGGTTCATGCGCTCACTCTTGAGCGCCACGCCGTCCAGATCCGGGTCCACCGCGCCGCGCACGTTGAGCAGCAGCTCCGGCCGCTCGCTGAGCGCGTTGGCCAGCACTTCCAGCTTCTTGTCCTCGTCGGCGCCCAGGGTGGCTTCACCCGGAACGAACGCCACCTGCCCCAACTCGTCCCCGGACAGGCCGGCCAGTTCCGCCATCGAACCCAGCATGCTGAACGGTGACGTCGCGGCCTTGGCCAGCAGGTTGACGAAGGCGCGCATCACCACCTGACCGACGCGGAATTCCGGATCCTCCAGGTTGCCCTCGATGGGCAGGTTGATGTCGATGATGCCGTCGGTGTCGGTGAGCAGGGTCAGCCCCAGTTTGACCGGCGCCTGCACCGCGTCCTCGCTGTCCACCGACTGGCCCAGCGCCAACTGGTCCATAACGATGCGGTTCTCGGCCTTGATGCGCGGACCGGTGATGTCGTAGTTCAGGTCCATGCGCAGCTTGCCACTGTCCACCGCGTAGCCCACAAAACGGCCGAAGTAGGGGGACAACTCAGCCATGGCCATGTTGTCCAGCTTGAGCTCCAGGTGGCTGGTGTCTTCCTGGCCCAGGGTGCCGATGGAGCCGCTGACGTCGACCTGGCCGCGTTCCCCCAACTGGCCGCCGAGTTTGACGCTGCCCTGTTGCGGAGAAATGTTGCTCAGGCCCTCGATCAGCCCGTTCATCTCGCGCATGCGGGTGGTGAATACCGGCTCGACGGTGCGGTCCGCCAGGTCGAACTGGCCGTTTTCCAGCTGGATGCTGCCGACGCGGAAGATAAAGCCCTGCTCGTCGTCGCCCGAAGCGTCCGGCTCGCTGCGCTCGGCCTGGGCGTCATCGCCTTTCATCAGACCGTCGAGGTTGGTGCTGCCGTCCGCCTTGCGAATGATGTTGGCGTCCGGCCCGGTCAGGGTGATGGTGCCGATCTCCAGCCGCGCCGGCTCCAGATTGTATTCGATGGGGTTGAGCAGCAGCGACGACCAGCTCAGCAGCGGGTCGCCGTCACCGGCACGGGTGAGCGCCAGGTTCTGAACCTGGCCGTTGCCGCTGAACGTGCCGGTCAGCGGCGGGTCCTGGGCATCCAGGTCGAGGTTGCCTTCGGCCCGCAGGGTGCCGCCGGCGAAGGCCACATCGGCGGATTCCTGCACATAGGGCTGGAACGGCGCCAGGGCGATCTGGTCCAGCGACAGCACTGTCTCCAGGGTGAACGGCACCGGTGTGGTCTGGCCTCGTGCCTCGACGCTTCCGCCGTCGTTGAGGGTCATCGTGGCCTCATAGGGCACGGGCTCCTCCAGCGCCTGGGTCAGCGGGCCCATCTGGATGTCGATGTTGCCGGCTTGCAGGTTGGCGGGCGTGGCCAGGGCGTTGTCCTGCCACCGGATGCTGCTGTTCTGCAGGTGCACCTGATCGATACGCCAACGGAAAGGCGTCGTGTCCGTGTCGCCGGAGGCTGTTGCGGCTTCGGCTTCGGACGTCGCGTCGTCCGCGCCGGCGAACGGCTTGAGCAGGTTGATGGCGCCGTCGGCGTCGCGCTGGATGTCGCCCTGGAGACCGTCCAGGTCCACGGCGCCGACCGTCAGTGAACGGTCGGCCAGGTTGAAGCCGATATCGCTGACCTTGAGGGTCTTGAGGGTGGCAAAGGGTGCTTCGGCGTCGGGCAGGCTGGTGCTGATGTCGCGGATCTGCAGCTCGCCGTTGCTGGTCACCAGCGCGAACTCGCCGGCGCTGGAGACGGCGTAGTCCGTGCTCAGCGACAGCTCGCCTTCGTTGACAAGATACGGGGCGTACGGCGAAGCAAAGTGCCAGAGGGTGGAATGGGCGATGTTGTTCAGCTCAAGGCGGCCGTTGGAGTGAAACGGCATCACGCCAATATTGCCGGTCCACTGGATCTGCTGGTCGTTGATGGCGGCGGTCAGGTTGTAGTCGCTGGCATCGCCCTCGCTGTTGTAGGTCGCGAGATCGTTCAGGCTCAGGTCGAGCGGGGTGATGTCGAAGGTTTCCTCGCGGCCCTGGCTGTAGTCGCGGAAGCGGATGTGGCCGTCCACCAACTGGATTTCGCCGAAATAGAGTCGGGGCGGCTCGCCGGCGTCGTCGGTTGGCGCTTCTTCGGCCGCGGTGTCGGTGTGGTGCTCGCTCCAGTCGCGCGCCAGGTTGACGCCGTAGTCCTTGAGCAGATCGACCCGCACGAACGGGGACTCGAGCCGGATGGACTCGAACGCCACGGTGCCGGTCACCAGCTGCCAGACGGTCAGGTTGACGTGGATGTGCTGGGCGGCGACGACTTTCTCGCCCTGGCCGTCCTCGGCATCCAGGCCCTCCACGTCCAGCGTCATGGTCAGCGGGTTGAAGTCCACGTCGCTGACCTGGCCCTGCCAGCCGAGCTGCGAGGCCAGTTGCTCGGGAATGGTCTTTTGCAGCCACCAGGGCAGGCCTATGAACCCGGCCAGCAGGTACAACAGCACCACGAGGGCCAGCCAGAAGGACACCCATTTATAAACCGGCTTGCGCGCCTGGGATTCGGCCACAGTCAGACTCCTTGTCGATCAACCAGCAGGAACAGCGAAATTCGTGAAATCAAAGGCAGTATAGAAGGATAATGCCTTGGCCTGATGGCTGTCATGGCCGGCGGCTTGTCGGAGGGCAATTGGCGGGGCGTCAAACGGGCAATGAAAAACGGCCGGGGCACGACGCGTGCCCCGGCGTGGGCCTTACTCGGCCGCGGCGCGGGCTTCTTCCAGCCAGCCGTTGTAAATGTCCTGGTGGCTTTTGATCCAGGCTTTGGTGTGGGCCATGATGTCGTCCTGGCTGTCTTCGCCGTCACGGATCTTCATGTTCTCCGCGCTGACGTCGTTGACCGAGACTTTCATGATCTCAAACAGCTTGGCGGCCGCCGGGTTTTCCGCAGCCCAGTCCTTGTTGGCCACGATCCGCTCGCTGTTGATCTCGAAGCCGTAGTTCTTGCCGTTGGGCAGCTCCGTGTCGGTGCCGTTCGGGTTGGAGGAGTATGGGACTTCCAGCCAGACCACGTCCTTGCCCGGCACCAGCACGCCGGAAACCCAGTACGGGGTCCAGGTGTAGTAGAAGATCGGGTCGCCGTTCTCGTAACGGGTGATGGTGTCGGAGATGATCGCCGCGTACTGGCCCTGCTTGTGGGTCACGGTGTCGCGCAGCTCGAAGGCATCCAGCTGGTGCTCAATCACGCCTTCACAGCCCCAGCCCGCCTGGCAGCCGGTCAGGTCCGCCTTGCCATCGCCGTCGGTGTCGAAGATCTTGGCGATTTCCGGGTCCTTGAAGGCTTCCAGGTTGTCGATGCCGTATTCCTCGGCGGTTTTCTTGTCGATCAGGTAGCCCTGGGCGGCGCCGCTGATGTAGTGGCCTTCGCGGTAGAACGCATCGTCACCACCGGCGTTCTTGTACATGGTGTTGTGCAGGGGATACCAGTTCACCGCCATGTAGGTGGCGTCGCCGTTGGCGATGGAGGTGTAACCGGCGCTGTAGTCCACTTCCTGGATCGGCTGGACGTCGTAGCCCAGGTCACGCAGGGCTTCGTTGACCAGCATGGTCTGGAAGGTTTCCTCGGCGATCGGGCTTTGCAGCGCCTGGACGGTGACGCCCTCCCCGGGCATCTCCTGGGCCTGCGCCGCCATTACCACGCCGCCTGCCAGCAGCGCGCCTGTCAGCGTTTGCTTGATAGTCATGTCGTGCTTCCTCCTGCTCTCTGCTTTCTTCTCGTGTTATGGATGAAATCAGGCTTCTCTCTTGCTCTTGACCAGTCCATGGACCAGTCCCACGGGACCGGATTCGTACCAGTGGCGGGTCCCCCTTTCCCGGGAGTCGCGACCCAGTGCCTGGGTCATGCGATCGAGGATGATGGCCAGGATCACGATGCCGATGCCGCCGACGGTGGCCAGGCCGATGTCGAGGCGACCGATGCCGCGCAGCACCATCAGGCCCAGGCCGGGCACGGCGATCATGGAGGCGATAACGACCATCGACAGGGCCAGCATCAGCGTCTGGTTCACGCCCGCCATGATGGTGGGCATGGCCAGCGGCAGTTGGACCTTGAACAGCAGCTGGCGCGGGCTGGCGCCGAACGAGCGCGAGGCTTCCACCAGATCGGACGGCACCTGGCGGATGCCCAGGTTGGTCAGGCGAATGACCGGCGCCACCGCGAAGATGATGGTGACGATGACGCCCGGCACGTTGCCGATGCCGAACAGCATGACGATCGGCACCAGGTAGACGAAGGCCGGCGTGGTCTGCATGGCGTCCAGCACCGGGCGCACGACGCTGGTGATCCGATCGCTCTTGGCCATCCAGATGCCGGTGGGAATGCCGATGATCATGCAGAACAGCACGGAGGTGATTACCAGCGACAGGGTGGTCATCGCCTCGTTCCAGGCGCCGATGGCGCCCATGGCGGTCATCCCGATAATCGCGGCGATGCCCAGGCGGATGCCCGCCAGTTGCCAGGCCAGCAGGCCGAACAGGATGATCATGATCACCGGCGGCACGCTGAGCAGGGTGGCGTCGAAGAAGCTCAGGGCGAAATCCACCGGCTGCTTGACCAACTGGAAGAAGATCCGGAAGTTGTCGACGATCCAGTCGATGCCGTGTTCCACGCCGCTCTGGATGTCGAACCACTCGGTTTTGAAGGGATCGCTCAAGGTGTTGTGGACGGCGTCCACCTGGTCCGCGCCGCTGAGCCAGTCGCCGCCGTTGGTGGCGCCTTCGCCCTCGCCGCCGGCGCTGCCCCAGGGGTTGCCGGCACCGCCGCCCGCGCCCTGTTGTTCCGAGGCGTCGGCCCAGGGATTGTTATCGCCGGAGGCGTCGTAGGGGACCTGGTCCCCATTCTGTGTGTTGTTTTCTTCTGCCATGTCTATTCCCCCTCCCGATCCAGAGCCTGCAGCAGTACGGACCTGGAAATCACACCCAGGTAGCGTCCGTCACCATTGACCACCGGCAGCCCGCAGGGCGCTTCCGCTACGGAGCCGATGATGTCGTGCAGGGATGCGTCGGCGGCAATGGGGTCCACGCCGGACAGCAGGGCGTCGCTGACGCGGCCGCCGTTACTGTCGGCGGTTTTCAGGGAGTCGATGGAGACCACACCGTGGAAGGTCTGGTCCGGGGTGACCACGTAGCCGTAGTCGCGCTCGTTCTGGCGCAGGCGTTCCAGCGCCGCCCGGGGGCCGGCGCCTTCGCGTTCGATCACGGTGATCTGTTTCTTGGTGGCGATGTCGCGGGCCGACAGCACGGTGGAGACGTCCACTCCACGGAAGAAGGAACGAACGTAATCGTCCGCCGGGTTCTTGAGGATCTCGTCCGGGGTGCCCACCTGGACCACGCGGCCGCCCTCCATGATGGCGATGCGATCGCCGATGCGCATGGCTTCGTCCAGGTCATGGGAGATGAAGATGACGGTGCGCTTGGAGTCGCGCTGCAGCTTGACCAGCTCATCCTGCATCTCGGTGCGGATCAGTGGATCCAGGGCCGAGAAGGCCTCGTCCATCAGCATGATTTCCGGATCGTTGGTCAGGGCGCGGGCCAGGCCGACCCGTTGCTGCATGCCACCGGACAGCTCGTCCGGGTAGCTGCGGGCGTTGGCTTCCAGACCGACCTGGGCCAGCGCGGCGCGTGCCCTTTTATGGCGCTCCTCCCGCGGTACGCCGGACAATTCCAGGCCGAATGCCGCATTATCGATCACGTTCATGTGAGGCATGAGCGCGAACGACTGGAACACCATGCTCATTTTCTTGCGGCGCAGCTCGTTGAGTTCGCTCTCCGACAGGGCGGCGATGTTCTGATCGCCGACCCAGACCTCGCCCTCAGTGGGCTCGATCAGGCGGTTGAGCAGCCGCACGAGGGTGGATTTGCCGGAACCGGACAGGCCCATGACGACGAAAATCTCGCCTTCGTGGATCTCGAAGGAAGCGTCCATGACGCCGATGGTCTTGCCGGTCTGTTTGAAGATATCCGCCTTGCCAATGCCCTGGCGAACCAGGTTCATGGCCTCTTCCGGGTTGTCCCCGAAGACTTTGAAGAGGTTCTTGACGATGACTTTTGGCTTCATTCCAGGTTTTTCCTGTAGGGCCCCGAGGCCCGGTACGGCGTTATTTATTAAGTATAGTAAAAAATTGAATTTAAACTCATTTTGTTCGCCGCTCCCTGGCTGGATCTGTATTGCACGCTAGCAGAGCCTTTATACGAAGGCTAGCGAGGTCCGTCTCTAAACTTGACGGAACAGATGGCGGAAACGTCGGGGCGTTGCTCGCCATGACAAAGACGCAAAATATTTTGGCGTCTAAATAAATGAGTCGGTCATGCCGGACGGTGCCGGATGCCTCTGGATGAATCGGACAGCCGCGGCCGGGCATACCAAGGCGCCGTTGGAGTCCGTATGATGAAAGCCTGCCGGAGACAGGTCGTTGCTGGAGTGCACACGCAACCTGTATGCCAGCCCCCGGGATTGGCGTGTCGTGAATGAACTTCCAGCGCTGCGACAGCGTACTTCAGCGCAGTGACCGTACTTGCAATGCAGTGGCCGTACTTCTAATGCAGTGAAAGGGGGGCGACAGGACGAGATCATGGATATCAGTGACATGCGTCGGGACTTCGAATCCGAAGGCCTGGATGAGGACCACCTGGACCCGGAGCCGGTGCGCCAGTTCGAACGCTGGTTCCAGGATGCACGGGATGCGGGCGTGCTTGAGCCCAATGCACTGTCGCTGGGCACGGTGGGTGATGGTGGTCAACCGAGCCTGCGCACGGTTCTGCTGAAGTATTTCGGCGACGAGGGATTCGTCTTCTACACCAACTATGGCAGCCGCAAGGCACAGGAACTGGAACGCAACCCGCGCGCGGCCATGCTGTTTCCCTGGATTGCCCTCAACCGGCAGGTCAGTATCGAAGGCCGGGTGGAGAAGGTGAGCAAGGCGGAATCCCTGCGCTACTTCGCCTCGCGCCCGCGTGGCAGCCAGATCGGTGCCTGGGTGTCGGAACAGAGCCGGGTGATTTCCTCGCGCGGTCTGCTTGAGCAGAAGGTGGCTGAAATGAAGCAGCGCTTCCAGCAGGGCGAGGTGCCGCTGCCGTCGTTCTGGGGCGGCTACCGCCTGGTGCCGGAGCGCTTCGAATTCTGGCAGGGGCGTCCCAGTCGCCTGCACGACCGGTTTGAATACTGCCGCGAGGCGGATGGGTGGCGGGTCAATCGCCTGCAGCCCTGAGCGAACCGTCGCGGCATCACGCAAGCACACAGGCCAGGCAGGGAGAACAGGCATGAGTGACACCCCGGACACCCGCGTTGCCGAGCGCTGCGGCTGGTGCGGCAGCGACCCGCAGTACGTTGAGTATCACGACCGGATCTGGGGGCGGCCGGTGTCCGACGACCGCGAGCTGTTCGCGAAGCTGTGCCTGGACGGTCAGCAGGCGGGACTGAGCTGGATCACCATTCTGCGCAAGCAGGCCAACTACGAGGCCGCGTTCGACGGTTTCGATCCGGAGCGCATCGCCCGCTACGATGCCGACAAAGTGGCATCGCTGCTGGAGAATCCCGGAATCATCCGCAATCGGCTCAAGGTGGAGTCGATTATCCGCAACGCGCGTGCTTTCCTGGCTTTCCAGGAGGCGGGCCGCTCCTTCTCCGAGTTCCTCTGGTCGTTCGTCGAGCATCGTCCGATCCAGGGTGCCTGGCGCTCGCTCGATCAGGTGCCGACCACCACGCCCGAGGCCGAGGCGATGTCCCGCGCGCTCAAGAAGCAGGGGTTCAATTTCGTCGGGCCCACCATCGTCTATGCCTTCATGCAGGCGGTGGGGCTGGTCAACGATCACCTCTGGCACTGTCCGCAGCACGCCGTCTGCGCTGAGCTGGCGGGTGAGCGACCGTTCCCGCGCTGAGCGCAGCACCCGGCCTGATCCTTTCACGCATCCTGAGCGTACGTCTTCCCACAACCATACCCACACCCATGGCCGGGAGGACGGGTCTTGCGAATCACCCTCGAAGAGCTGCGACAGCGGGACGATCTCCGGATCGACCTGCTGGAATTGCTGTCCCTGGAAGGGCAGTTCTACATGGCGCGTTTGCACCTGGCGGACGGTCTCTACGTGTTGTCCGACGACCGGGGCCGGTCGCGGTTGCTGAAAAGCGCCTGGCAGGCCCAGGATCTGCTGGGGTCGTTCGATGTGCAGCGCACCGAGGTGGTCCACGCCTCCGCCTATGACGAGATGATCGGCCTCGACGACGGCAAGTCGGAGCCCCTGCGCATCCGCGTGCAGGAAGATCGCCGATGATTTCGGTGGCGCGACTGGCAACCGCCATCGGCCTGGCCGGGCTGGCCCCCTTCCTGATCGGGGTGTTGGCGATTATCTTCTGGCCCGGCGCCGAGGCCCTGTGCATCAAGCTGTTCTACATCTACAGCGCCGGCATTCTCGCGTTCATGGCGGGTGTCTACTGGCCCATCGCGTTGCAACTGGAGCAGCGTTGCTTCCCCCTCTCCCCCATCTCCACGCTGGTGGTCAGCCAGGTGTTTTTCCTGACCGCCGGGCTGGCGCTGCTGCTGCCATTGTCGGCCCAGACACTGGTCTATCCCCTGGCCTATCTGGCGCTCTACGTGGTGGATGTTAAGTGGATGCGGCTGTACTGGCCCGGCTGGTACCGGCGCCTGCGCGCGGTGCTGACGCTGGTGGCCTGTGCCTGTCAGGCGGTCGCGGCGGGCTGGTTGCTCACTCATCCTCTGTGACGGCTGAGATGCCGGCCGACGACGGCCCGGCGTCTCAGTTTCCCGCCATGTGAGCCAGATCGGCGTACTGCTCGCGCAGTTTTGCCAATGCTCCTTTCTCGATCTGACGCACCCGCTCACGGCTCAGACCCAGGGCTTCGGAGATCACCTGCAGGGTTTCCGGCTCGGCCCGGTCCAGGCCAAAGCGGCGTGACAGGATATCCTGCTCCCGGGGATCCAGGCGGGCGAGGATGTCCCCCAGCAGACGTTTCTGGTCGCGCGGCTCCAGGCTGGTTTCCGGCTGGTCGCGTGGAGGCTCGGCGGCCAGAGCATCCCCCAGCTTGAGGTCCTCGCTGTCGCTCAGCGGTGTGTCGGTGGACACTTCCGGCAGCGCGTAGCGCTGCAGTTCCTTGATGCGCCGGATCGAGGTGCCCAGTCGTCGCGCCAGCGCCGAGGCGTCGGGAGCATTGCCGCTTTCGCCGCGCAGTTGCTGGCTGGCGGATTGCAATGCGCGGATCTCATCCACCACGTGCTCTGGGGTGCGCACCACCCGGCGCCCGCGCTTGAGGCTGCGTTTGATTTCCTCGCTGATCCACCAATAGGCGTAGGTGGAAAAGCGGAAGCCCTTACCCGGGTCGAAGCGCTCCACCGCCTTGATCAGCCCCACGTTGCCATCCTGGATCAGGTCGATCAGCGGGATGCCGCGATTGGCGTGGCGCCGCGCCAGATGCACCGCCAGCCGCAAGTTGCTCTGGATCAGCGTGCTGCGGCAGGCCGATGCCAGGCGCAGGGCGCGGCGGGCATGGGCCGAGGTCAGGTCGCCGGGCAGCAGCTCTTCGGTGACGTCGCGCAGGGTCAGCGCCGTGCCTTCGGGCAGGCCGCGGTGTTCGGCCAGCCGCGCCAGGGCGTGATGCAGGCGCCGGCTGAGCCGCCGTTCGGCGCGCTCCCCCAGCATCGAATAGCGTGCGGCGTCGCGGAAATAGTGCGACACCAGCGACAGGCTATCGGCGCTGTCGGCGTCAGCCATGGTCTGCAGGGTGTCGTCGCGGCCCGGAGGCGTCCCGTTCGCCCGATTGAGGGCGGCCAGTTCGATGTCGTCGGCCGATTCTTCCGGCCAGAATCTGTGTCGCATAGTGCCGGTACGGTCCAGTTTTCGAAGTTTGCAAAAAGTTTGGAGATTGTACGTCGACGAACGACAGTCAGATTGACGCGCGGAAGGGGTGAGTGTGGACGGTCGTGAAGGTCGCGGGATGACGCGGAAAGGTGATCGGGTACCGCCCGGCATTCGCAGTCCGGGCGGCCCGATCGGGAGGCAAGACGTCCTCCATTACCGGCACCAGGGCGACCGAACCCGGCGCCGGCAATTCGTGCGGCCCCGGCCGGTGGCCGGGGCGTTGCCGCGATTACGCCGCGACGATGGCGTACTCGTGGTTGTGCGGCTCGATCAGGGTGGCGTGCAGCTTGGCGATGGCCTTCTCGTAATGCTCTTCATCGATGATGAACTGCATGTCCACCTGACGCATGCACTGGTGCAGCGCGATGATGCTGATTTCCTCTTCCGCCAGGGCGGTGACGGTCTTGGCGAGGATGCCCGGCACCTGCATGTCGCTGCCGATGGCGGAAACCAGCGCCAGCTTGCGGGTGGCGATTTCCGCGTTGGGGAACTCCTCCTGCAGGGCGCGCACCACGCGCTTGACGTGCTTGAGCGTGCTGTCCACGTAGTGGGTGATGGTGTTGGCGTTGGTGTCCTTGGTCACGCAGCGCACCTTGTAGCGGCTCAGCACGTCGAGGATGCGACGGTCGGAGCCCGGATCGCCCTGCATGTCCTGGTCGAACACTTCGATCGCGAACACGCCCTTGCGGCCGGCGATGATTTCCACCTGCGGCTTCTCGCTGATGTAGTCACGGGTGATCAGCGTACCGGTGTGCTCCGGCTCGAAGGTGTTCTTCACACGCAGCGGGATATCGTTCTGACGCAGGCCCTTGCCGGCACGCGGGTGGATGGCTTCCATACCCAGGTTGGCCAGTTGGTCGGCCACGTCATAGTTGGTGCGGCCCATGGGCACCACCTTGTCCTCGCCAACGATCTTGGGATCGGCGGAGCTGAGGTGGTATTCCTTGTGGATCACCGCTTCGCGCGCCTGGGTGATGACCGCAACCCGGCTGAAGGTCATCTCGCTGTAGCCCCGGTCGAAGGTGCGCATCAGCCCTTCGGTGCACTGGGCGTAGCCGGTGCAGATGGGCAGCTCGCGGGTCAGGTCGACGTTGTCGAACGCCTGCTGCAGCTTTTCGTCCAGCGGCAGCAGCTCGTTGTCGCGCCAGCCGGTGAGGTCGACGAAACGGGCGTTGATGCCTTCGGCCTGGAGTTTCAGCGCGGTGTTGAAGGCGCTGTGGGCCTCACCGATGCCGGCCAGCATCTCGCGTACGGTCAGCAGGTGCTCTTCCAGCTGGAACTGGCCGTAGGAACACAGGCGCTGCAGGTCGATCAGGCAGCCGCGTACGCCTTCGATGCGGTCGACGATGAACTGGTCCGCCTGCTGTTTGAGCATGGGGTCGTCGAACAGCTCGCCGTTGAAGTCGGTGAGGAACTGGGTCAGTTTGGTGAGATCGTCACCCCAGGCCCAGTCGGACTCGGCGTCGGCAAACAGGGCGTAGACGCCGGGCTCGCCGGTTTTCTTGTGTTCCAGCAGTTCGTCGGTGACGCCGCCGTAGGCGGAGACCACGAAAATGCGTTGGTAGAGTTCGTCGGCGCTGCGTTCGCCGACCACGATGTTGTCACGCACGGCCTGGTAGTCGCTCATGGACGTACCGCCGATTTTTTCTACTGTGTGCTGTTGGCTAGTCATGATTCTGATCTTCGGTCGCTTCTGAATGGGCGCCGGGAACGTTTGAGCGGGAGGGCCGCCCTCACCTGGAGGCGTCCCGGCCGGCTGGCGGCCCTCCCCATCCTGTCAAACGGCGATCAGGATGCCTGGCTCAGGTCGTCCTTCATGACCTCTTCCACGCTTTCCTTCAGCAGGTCCAGACCCTTCTGCAGGTCTTCCTCGCTGATGGTCAGCGGCATGAGGCACTTGACCACTTCATCGTCCGGACCGGCCGTTTCGATGATCAGGCCCTTGTCGAAGGCTTTCTCTGAAATCTTGCCTGCGATGTCACCGTCACGGCAAGCAATACCCTGCATCATACCGCGGCCCTTGAGCTTGAACTGGCCCTTGAACTCGTCGGCGATGGCTTTCAGGCCGGCGTTCAGGATGCCCGCTTTCTTCTTCACCTCGTCGGCGAAGGCGTTGTCCTTCCAGTAGGTCTCCAACGCCGCCGTGGCGGTGGCGAAGGCCATGTTGTTACCGCGGAAGGTGCCGTTGTGCTCGCCGGAGGACCAGATGTCCAGTTCGCGCTTGAACAGTACCAGGGCCATCGGCAGGCCGTAGGCGCTCAGGGACTTGGACACGGTCACGATGTCCGGCTTGATGCCGGCGAATTCGAAGCTGAAGAACTCACCGGTGCGGCCGTTGCCCGCCTGGATGTCGTCGACGATCAGCAGGATGTCGTGCTTGCGGCACAGCTTTTCGAGCTTCTGCAGCCACTCGGCGCGGGCGGCGTTCAGGCCACCTTCGCCCTGTACCGCTTCGACAATCACCGCGGCCGGCAGTTCGATACCGGAAGAGCCGTCGTTGAGCATCTTGTCGATCATGGCGATGGTGTCGACGTCGTCGCCCAGGTAGCCGTCGTACGGCATGAAGTTAACGCCGCCCAGCGGTACGCCGGCGCCGCCGCGATGGTGCTTGTTACCGGTGGCCGCAACCGCGCCCAGGGAGACACCGTGGAAACCGTTGGTGAAGGAGATGATGGTGTCGCGTCCTTTCACCTTGCGCGCCAGCTTGAGCGCCGCTTCCACACAGTTGGTACCGGTCGGGCCGGTGAACTGCATTTTGTAGTCCAGGCCACGCGGCTCAAGGATGTACTTCTTGTACGCATCGATGAAGTCATGCTTGGCGGTGGTGAACATGTCCAGACCCTGGCTGACGCCATCGTTCTCGATGTACTCGAGCAGCGCCTTCTTCAGGATGTCGTTGTTGTGACCGTAGTTGAGCGAGCCGGCGCCGGCCAGGAAGTCCAGGTACGGCTTGCCGTCTTCGGTGTACAGGTGCGCGTTCTTGGCCCGGTTGAAAATCACGGGGAATGAACGGGAATAAACGCGTACTTCGGATTCGGTCGTCTTGAAAATTTCCATTGTCTTGCCTCTTAGCATGTCAGGTTCGAGGTGAATGCAGCCGCGCTGTCACGGTTCGGTCGCATCAGCGCCTGGCTGCGGGAAAATTCGGCGGCGGCGTTTGGACACCGCTCGCCGGTCAGCCAGCCTTAACCGTTTACGGGCTTGGTGAAGGGGCCGATACGGAGCAGGAATTCTGAGTCGTGGTGGCCGCCGAAGTGGGCCTCCTTCTCAAAATGCTCGGTATAGGTGAGCTCAGCGCCGAGATCGCGGGCAAACGAGCGGAACAGCGCCCAGGATGCCTCGTTGTCGGCGGTGATCGTCGTTTCCAGGTGCGTGACGTTGGCGCAGGCGTCGCGGCCGACGATGGCCTTGAGCATGCGCTTGGCCAGACCCTGGCCGCGTCCCTTCTCGTGGACCGCGACCTGCCAGACGAAAACCGTCTCGGGTTGCTGAGGGGGGATGTAGCCGGAGATGAAGCCCACCAGGTCGCCGTCTTTCTCGGCAGCGACGCCGGTTTCGGCGAAGTGGCTGCACTGCAGCAGATTGCAGTAAATCGAATTGGGATCCAGCGGCGGACACTCCGCGACGAGCTGGTGGAGCCGGAAGCCATCATCCTTGCGCGGGGTGCGCAGGCTGATGGCGGTGATATTCGAACCTTCAGTGGTCATAACAGTGTTGGGCACTCAGTCATTTAGAGTTGAATTCATTTGAAAGGCGCCTGAAACCGGTTTGCCGTGATTCGAGGCCTTTCAATTCGCCGTAACCTTTTGAAAAAACAGTCTTAACCGGCGAGATCCACTAATCTTTAGAGTTGTAATTATATAGACCACGAAAGAAAAATCAAATTGCCACGGGTTGCCATGAACGACAGTTGCAACCTGAAAAGCCCCGGAATGTCCGGCCCGACAGAGGCTTACAGCCGGATTCCGGGGGCCTCGATGTCCGTTCCGTTGATGATGCGCGTGCGATATGACAAAGCCGCGTCAGACGCTGCCGGCCACCATTGATCGAACAGCGTGAGCCAGTGTTCGAGGGGAAACGATACGGGCACCAGGTTCACCTCGAGGTTGCCGTGTCGGGCGGTTGCAACGGGCGCCATCGGCGCGCTCGCATCCGGCCTGGCAATGCGGGTGACCAGCCCCCGATGATCGCCGCGCAGGTTACCCATGCCGGCCGAACCGTTGTTGACGACGGTCTGTGGATGGCCGGTGCCGCTCGTTCCCTGCCACAGGGCGGGCAGGCAGGTGTGGGTGCAGGCGATCAGGTCGGCGCCGGTGCGCTGGAACCAGTCCGCAACCCGGGGTTGATGGCCGGGTTGTCGCAACGCTTCCCGCGCCAGACCCCAGCCGGCCAGGGATTCCGGGTCGCCGTGCAGCACCAGGATCCGGTTGCCGTCCAGCGTGTAGCAGCGCCAGCGTGGCGCGTCCCGCAGCCGTGCCTGGATCCCGGGAAACGCCGTGGCCGTCGATTGCAGGCGCGCCATGATGCGGTTGGAGCGCTGCACCACGGCGTCGTCTACGGCATCGGGGTAGGCGCAGCCACAGCCGGCGTCCGCGCTGGGCTGGGCCAGTTCGTATTCCACGTTGCCCTGGCTGATGTCGTGTCGGCACACCCGCTCGTTCAGGGCCTGGAAGGTCTCGGGGTCGGTGTTGAACCAGTTGAAGTCGCCGTTGAACACCAGCCGCACCCGGCGCCCCAGCCGCCGTTCCTCGTCCGCCATGGCCTCGATGGCGTCCAGCGCCAGCGGGTTACCGTAGAGCCCGCCGATCACGTAGAGCACATCGGCCTCCGCCGGCTGGGTTTGTCGGCACAGGTCGGCGGGATCATAACGGTAGTGCAGTGGGCAGCTGCGTCCCGGATTACCGGACATCGCTCAGGCCTCCGTGGACAGCGGACGGCGTCCGAACAGGCGCTGGGCGACCAGCGGCAGGAAGAACCCCGCCGTGCAGATCAGGACGCCCCAGGCGTTCACGCCCAGCAGGGCGGCGTACTTGCCCTCGCCAATGGCCCAGCTGTCGGGAATCAGACCCAGCGCCAGCAGAACGCCCAGCGCGATTCCGCTCCAGAAGCTCAGGTGGAAGCTCCAGGGCGACCAGCGGGTGAAGCCGTAAAACAGGAAGACCGGCGCCAGTCCCATCACCATGGTGCCGGAAATGGTGGTGGCCTTGAGGATATCGGTGCCGGCGAACATGGGCAGGTTGCCGAGGATGGCGAACACCACCATCACCACCGCACCCACGCGCATGCTGGGCATCCGGTCAGCGGTGCGCCGCACCAGCTGGGGCAGGTCCACGGCGATGGACTTGGACAGGGAGGTGAAAGTGGAATCCAGCGTCGAACCGGCGGAGGTCATCATCACCACGCTCATGAAGAACAGCGCGGTCAGGCCCATGGCCGCGCCCACAGCGGCTGGCGCGTTACCGTTGGCGCTGATGCCGTTGAGCTGGGCGTGCACACCCACCAGGCTGAAGATGAAGACCGCGACGAAGCCCAGCAGGCCGGCCACCACGAAGCTCTTCAGCATGGTTTTTTCCTTGTTCACGAAGCCGCGATCGGTGAGCACCGGGTCGTGGAACGGGTAGGAGAAGATCTGCAGGGCCGCCACCAGCAGCAGGTCGGCGCCGGCATCCAGACGGAATTCGCCGGTGGTCAGCAGGGTGCCGGTGTCGTTGGCCGGGAGGATCAGGAACAGCACGGCCGCAACGAAGAACACGAACACCACCGCCTGGATCACATCGGTAAAGATCGAGCTGCGCAGCCCGCCCTTCAGGCTGTACGCCAGGGTAAAGGCCGTGAACAGCATGGCCGCGCCATAGTACTGCCAGTCGCCGGGCAGGCCGAAGTAGCCGCCCACCACGGCGGTATTGCTCCACACCTCGTTGTACAGACGGATCAGGATCGCGGCGGCGAAGCTCACGGCGGCAAGCCGGCCAAAGCGGGACGTCAGGAACTCCTGCAGGCTGCGGGCACCGGTCTGGGTGCGGATCAGGTAGATGATGTAACCGGCCACGGGGATCGACAGCCAGTAGGTGGCGTACGCCAGACCGCCCACCACGCCGTAGGCTTCGCCCAGGTTGGCAGCGTTGGTGACGGATTTGGCGAAGATCCAGCTGATGAAGATGCTGGCGGTCAGTGACCACTGACTCACCGGGTTGCCGCTGTCGTCCGCCCCCCGGTAGAACGACGCGGCGTTGCGGCTGCGGGGCGACAGGGCGTACATGATGACGCCGTAGACCAGGAGAAAGCCCCAGAAGAGACCGGCTTCAGCAAATGACATGGGCGATGTCCTTTTCGGTGTTCTGTTGTTGTGACGGCCGCGGGGCCGGGACGTCCGCAGGCCTATTCCGGTGCGCTGCAGCTGGCGCCGAAGCGGTAGCAGGCGAAGCAGCGGTGGTGGCGCAGCATGATGCGCGTGTCCAGGCTCTCTTTCAGCGTGCCGCCCAGGTCGTAGTCGGGGTCGTCATCCACCAGGGTGCAGGCGTAGACCCGCACGTGATCGTCTTTTTTCACCAGCATGCGGGTGTTGCTGCACATGAAGTGGGCCTGACTCTCCCGCGTTGGGTACTTTTCCATACAGGTTTCGGTGATCTCCGGGCTGCCGTCCTCCGAGCCGGGGGTGCCGAAATCCGGGAAAGCGGTGAACGCCAGGTCCTCGGGAATGCCGTGCTCGCGGAAGATGGCCCGGAAGGCCGCCTCCACCTGTTCCGGGTCCTCGTCGGCCTCGCTCTGGCGGGCGATGGAGACCGCGAAACCGTGCTCATGCAGCCAGCGGATGCCCTCCAGCGCCTTGGCGAAACTGCCCTCGCCCCGGTCCACGTCATGGCGCGCGGCATCCGGGAAATCCAGGCTCACGCGGAAGCGGACGGGATGCGGGTTGTCCTTCAGGGGCAGCAGCTGGTGGGTGCGTTTGAGCAGCGGGTCGGTGGCGTTGGTCAGCACGAAGCAGGGCCGGTGGTGGCTGGCGTAGTCGAGGATGTGGATGAAGTCGCGGATCACGAACGGCTCACCGCCGGTGAAGGAGAACTGCTCCACGCCCAGCTCCAGCGCTTCGTGCAGGAACGGTTTGACGTCGTCCAGCTTCATGCCGGGAATGCGCCCGTCACCGGGATGCGAGCCTTCCAGGCAGAAGGGGCAGGCCAGGTTGCAGGCGGTGCCGGTGTGGATCCAGAGCTCCCGCAGCCCGTCGGCGTCGATGTAGCCGCGTGGCTCGCCAGCCCGAGTGTGGGTCCAGCTGTCGATGTGCCTTGGTGCGACCAGCTCGGTGGCCGGGATGCGCTGTGCCGTGTTGGCGGAAAAAGGCATGAGTACTCCAGTGCATTCTGCAGTCTGTTTGGCGAAGCGTATGTCACCCCACCCCTTGAATATGGACGAAACCTCGCGGGGAGGTGTCACAGCTTTATAACGATTCCGTTTCGAATCCGGAAAACGAGCGATAGACATCTCGGCCGTGACGCCGTTCCATCGAACCGCCGGTTCGTCAGACGGGCTCCGCCATTCTATACGTGGACCGGGCGGCGGGTGATCAATGGTGTGTGGTTGGTTCGGGTCAGGGCGCTCGGTCCAAAGTGGCGCAGGGATCGCCGGGGCGCCAAAAGGAAGCACCCGGACAAGCACCTGTATCGGCGGAAAAAACACAGTTTTACAATCTTGTGCTCCCCAACTCGGTGCATTTCCGAATTTTCTCCTATCCTGTAAGCAGACCGCTCGCGCGCCGGTGGGAAATTGCCGTGCACTAGTGTAGGGCGAAATGGAGTGGCCCGAACGGTCCTAAACCGTGGTTATGCGCAATAGCGTTCATTAACGACAACAAAATCAAGCACCTGCAAATTCTGGCTTAGGCCTTGCTGTTGCGGGTTTGCTATGCACACAACCGATATTCGGAGACGACTGATAATGAAAAAACTGATCACACTCGCTGCAGGAACGGCTACGCTGCTGGGCTCGCTGATGGCCACCAACGCCATGGCGGCCACGACCCTGGAGAGCGTCAAGGAAAAAGGTCACCTCCAATGTGGTGTCACCACTGGCCTGCCGGGCTTCTCCCAGCCGGACGACAAGGGCAACTGGACCGGCATTGACGTGGACACCTGCCGTGCGGTTGCAGCCGCCATCTTCGGCGACCCCAAGGCTGTGGAGTTCACCCCGCTGACCGCCAAGGAGCGTTTCACCGCGCTGCAGTCCGGTGAAATCGACATGCTGTCCCGGAACACCACCTGGACCCTGACCCGCGACGCGTCCCTGGGTCTGAATTTTACCGGCACCAACTATTATGACGGCCAGGGCTTCCTGGTCAGCAAGGATCTGGGTGTGAGCGACGCCATGGAACTGAACGGCGCCACCATCTGTATCCAGGCGGGTACCACCACCGAGCTGAACCTGGCGGACTACTTCCGCGCCAACGACATGGAGTTCAACCCGCTGGTATTCGACACCTCCGAGCAGACGGTGCAGGGTTTCGCCTCCGGCCGCTGTGACGTGCTGACCTCCGACCGCTCCCAGCTGGCGGCGCTGCGCTCCAAGCTGGCGGACCCGTCCAGTGCGGTGATCCTGCCCAACACCATTTCCAAGGAGCCGCTGGGCCCGGTGGTGCGCCAGGGTGACGACCAGTGGTTCAACATCGTGAAGTGGGTGCTGTTCGCGCAGATCAACGCCGAAGAGCTGGGTGTGACCTCCGAGAACGTCGAGGATATGAAGAAATCCGACAACCCGAACATCCAGCGCCTGCTGGGCACTGACGGCGACATGGGCGACAAGCTCGGCCTGCCGGCGGACTTCGGCTACGACGTCATCAAGGGTGTGGGTAACTACGGTGAAATGTACAACCGTAACGTCGGCCCGGGCACGCCGCTGGATCTGGACCGCGGCCTGAACGCCCTGTGGACCGAAGGCGGCATCATGTACGCGCCGCCGATGCGCTAAGTCCCGAGAACCACCGGACACCGGCGGGTGATCCTCGCCGGTGTTTGTCATAGACACCGTTAAGGGGGTGTTGCAAAAGCGTCGCGGGCGAAGTTCAGGCAAGGCGAAAATTAAGGATAGAGCGCCGTTTATTGGCAATAAATGAGCATCTTGACGCAATTTTCAACGCGGCCTGACCGAGTGCAGTAGCTTTTGCAGCACCCTCGCTACCCCAAGGGTGCTGTCCGGGATTTGCATGAACGAACAAACACTTCCCCTGAAACCGTCCCGCTCCAAGCCGTGGAACGATCCACGGGTGCGAGCCCTGTTTTTCCAACTGATCGCCATAGCCGCCGTGTTCTGGGGTGGCTGGGCGCTGATCGACAACACGCTGGCCAATATGGAAAGCCGCGGTATCAGTACCGGCTTCGGCTTCCTCGACCAGTCCGCCGGCTTCGGCATCATCATGAGCCTGATCCCCTACGATGCGACCTATTCCTACGGTCGTACCTTCTGGGTGGGGCTGCTCAACACATTGCTGGTCTCCGGTATGGGCATCGTGGCCGCCACGATCCTGGGCTTCCTGATCGGCGTGGCGCGACTGTCGAGCAACTGGCTGATCGCCAAGCTGGCGCTGGCGTATGTCGAGATCCTGCGCAACATTCCGTTGCTGTTGCAGATTTTCTTCTGGTACTTCGCGGTCCTGCGCAACCTGCCATCGCCCCGGCAGAGCGTGGACATCGGCGGCCTGTTCTTCCTCAACAATCGCGGCTTCTACATGCCCGAGCCCCTCGCCCAGCCGGGCTTCGGCGTGGTGACGGCGGCCATTGTGGTGGCCATCGTGGCGGTGGTGATCATCAAGCGCTGGGCCAAGAAACGCCAGTTGGCCACTGGCCAGGTGTTCCCCACGGTGAAGGTGGGCCTCGCGGTGCTGATCGGGGTGCCGGTACTGGCCTACCTGGCCGCTGGCGGCCCGTTGCAGTGGGAGATCCCCGAGCTCAAGGGCTTCAACTTCGGTGGCGGAATCACGCTGATCCCCGAGCTGGCGGCCCTGTGGGTGGCCCTGTCCCTCTACACGGCCTCGTTCATCGCCGAGATCGTGCGCTCCGGGATCATGGCGGTCAGCAAGGGCCAGACCGAAGCCGCCCAGGCCCTGGGCCTTCGTTCCGGCCTGACCCTGCGTCTGGTGGTGATTCCTCAGGCCATGCGCGTGATCATCCCGCCGCTGACCAGTCAGTACCTGAACCTGGTGAAGAATTCGTCCCTGGCGACGGCCATCGGCTATCCCGATCTGGTCGCCGTGTTCATGGGCACGACCCTCAACCAGACCGGTCAGGCGGTGGAAGTGGTCGCCATGACCATGGGCGTCTACCTCACCATCAGTCTGCTGATTTCCCTGTTCATGAACATCTACAACCGCGCCGTCGCGCTTAAGGAGAGATGATGAGCGAAGCAGCAATCGCGCCTCCCAAGCGCCCGTTCGCGCCGGTGCAGTGGGTGCGCCAGAACCTCTTCAACACCTGGTACAACACCGTGTTGACGCTGGTGGTCGGCTATCTGGTGGTCACCAGCGCCGGCCCGTTGCTCAACTGGGTGCTGTTCGGCGCCACGTTCACCGGCGAGTCGCCCAGCGACTGCGTCGGCGACGGGGCCTGCTGGCTGTTCATCAACCAGCGGCTGAACTTTTTCATCTACGGGTTCTACCCGGACGAGCTGCAGTGGCGCGTGGACATCATGTTCGCCCTGCTGGCGATGGTGTTCATCCCGCAGTTCATCGAGCGCTTTCCGGCGCGGCGCTGGCTCGGGTTGTTCGGGCTGATCGGTTTGCCGATCGCCGGTTACATCCTGATCCCCGGCGGCCTGTTCGGGCTGGAGGCAGTACCCACCAACAAGTGGGGCGGGCTGATGCTGACCCTGATCCTGGCCTACGTGGGGATCCTGGCGTCGCTGCCAATCGGCATCCTGCTGGCCCTGGGCCGACGCTCGGAGATGCCGATCATCCGCGGGCTCTGCGTGGTGTTCATCGAAGTCTGGCGGGCGGTGCCGCTGATCACCGTGCTGTTCATGGCGTCGGTGATGCTGCCGCTGTTCCTGCCCGAAGGCATGAACTTCGAAAAGCTGCTGCGGGCGCTGATCGGCATCACCCTGTGGCAGTCGGCCTACATGGCGGAAGTGGTGCGGGGCGGCCTGCAGGCCATTCCCCGCGGCCAGTACGAGGCGGCCAGTGCCCTGGGCCTGGGCTACTGGAAGAAAATGGGGCTGATCGTGCTGCCCCAGGCGCTCAAGCTGGTGATTCCCGGCATCGTCAACACCTTCATCGCGCTGTTCAAGGACACCACCCTGGTGCTGATCATCGGGCTGTTCGACGTGCTGGGCACGGTGCAGTCGACGATCACCGACCCGGCCTGGCAGAACGTGGCCATCGAAGGCTATGTCTTCGTCGCCTTCTGTTTCTGGATCTTCTGCTTCGGCATGTCCCGTTACAGCCAGAACCTTGAACGCAAGCTTGATACCGGTCACAGGACCTGATGGATATGAACATGAGTGAACAGATCGAAACCGCGCCGGATCAGTCGGTGGTGGGTTCCGCCAAGAGCGAACAGACCATTATCCGCGTGGAAGGCATGCACAAGTGGTACGGCAGCTTCCACGTGCTCAAGGACCTCAACCTGGAAGTGGCCCAGGGCGAGCGCATCGTCATCTGCGGCCCGTCCGGGTCGGGCAAGTCCACCTTTATCCGCTGCATCAACCGGCTGGAGGAACACCAGCAGGGCAAAATCGTGGTGGACGGCGTGGAGCTGACCGACGACATCCGCCAGATCGACAACGTGCGCCGGGAAGTGGGCATGGTGTTCCAGCACTTCAACCTGTTCCCGCACATGACCGTGCTGGAGAACTGCTGCGTGGCGCCCATCTGGGTGCGCAAGACGCCGCGCAAGGAAGCCGAGGAAACGGCCATGGAATACCTGCGCCGCGTCAAGATCCCGGACCAGGCCCACAAGTACCCGGGCCAGCTCTCCGGCGGTCAGCAGCAGCGGGTGGCCATCGCCCGGGCGCTGTGCATGAAGCCCAAGATCATGCTGTTCGACGAACCCACGTCGGCGCTGGATCCGGAGATGATCAAGGAGGTGCTCGACACCATGATCGAACTGGCCAGTAGCGGCATGACCATGCTCTGCGTCACCCACGAGATGGGCTTTGCCAAGACCGTGGCGGACCGGGTGATCTTCATGGACGGCGGCGAGATCGTCGAATCCGCGCCGCCGCAGTCGTTCTTCAACAACCCGCAGGAAGCGCGGACCCAGCAGTTCCTGAAGCAGATCCTGCATCATTAATGCGGCTGTCACCGCCTTCGCGCTCGCGAGGGCGGTGACAGGATCCTATGTAGGAACGATACTGAAAGGTAGGAACGATACTGAAAGTGGGTGCGCTGCCCATGTCCTAGTGGCCCCGGCAGCTCTGTCGAGAGGGCGTACAAGGCCCCCTTCCCGAATAGCGTGTGTGAGGTATTCCGGCTTTTCCGTGAGGCTTCCGGATGGCGTGTCAGTCGTTTGGACAGCGATCAACACGGGGGTCTCCTATGGTCAGGGTATCTCGATTCCGTTTTCCGTTTATTTTCAATCCGGTTCTTATACTTCTGCTTCTGATGGCGGTAGCGATTCCGGCCCGGGGTTATCAGGTCATGGTCGCCGATGCCGCCGATCGATCCGGGGCGACGCCACTCGATGGGCTGACGCTCAACGGCACCGTCTATATTTTCCTCGATCAGGACGCCGGTCCGGACCAGGTGCGTTTCCGGCTGGATGGCGTCGAGGTCCAGGTCGAGAACAACCCGCCGTGGGATTTTGCCGGTACCACGCCGGACGACCAGAGCCTGCCGTTCGATACGCTGGGGCTCGCCAACGGTTCTCACACCATTGCCGCTGACGTCCGTATCGGCGGCAGCACGTCAGCAATCGTCCGCGCCCAGTTTGTGGTCGACAATGCCGCCAACCAGCCTGAGGAAGGGGATCCGGCGCCCCAGTTCCACACCGGCTGGCGGGGCGATCCGGCGACCAGCCTGACCGTGGCCTGGCAACTGCCGGTGGCTCCCGCTGAGGCCGAGGCTCAGTTCCGTGTACCCGGCGCGGCGCAGTGGCAGTCGGTGCCCGCCGATGTCGTTGCCAATACAGACAACGGCGCCCTGCTGGAGGCGGAACTCGACGGCCTGTCACCGGCTACCCGCTACGAGCTGCGCGTCAGTCTGGGGGGCGGCGTGATGAGCGCCGTCTACAGTTCCGCCACGCTGCCCGGCGCGGGGCCGCAGGATTTCGATGTGCTCTATGTGGCGGACACCGGCCTGGTGGGGCGTGACGATGGCCTGGCGACCGGCACCGAGCAAGTGATCCTGGAAATGGCGGCGTTGATGCCGGATCTGGTGCTGTTGGGCGGCGACTACGCCTATTTCGACACCGATAAGCGGTACGGCACGCTGGAGCGCAGCATTGGCGCCTGGTTCGAGCAGATGCAGCCGCTGCTCGAGTTTTCACCGGCGATGCCCAGTTACGGCAACCATGAGGTGCTGCTGGGCGAAGGGTTTGCGCCCTGGGCCGCTCACTTCCCCACGCCTGAGGGCTGGAACGGCCGGCGCATGTACAGTTTCGATGCGGGGGAGGCGCACTTTGTGTCCGTGTTCGGGGTGGACGAGTTTTCCAGCCTGCCGGCGGAGGCCCTGGCGTGGCTGGATGCGGATCTGGCGGCGGCCCGGGCGGCCGGCCAGCGCTGGCTGATTCCGTTCTTCCACGCCGCGCCGTTTTCCGACGGTGCCAACCATCCCGCTGCAACGACGCTGCGGGCGCAACTCGGCCCGATTTTCGAGGCGCACGGCGTCACCCTGGCGCTGACGTCTCACGACCAGTCCTTCGAACGAACCTTGCCCCTGACGGATGTGCCGGCCAGCAACACGCCGACGTCCAACTCGCGGACCTGCTATGAGCCGGACGACGGTGTGACCTGGATCAAGGTCAGCCCGGGCGGCAAGCTGAGCAACATTTCCGGTGGTTTCTCGCCCTGGCGATCCGCCCAGCCGCCCTACTGGACGGCCATCCGCGACAACACGGCGCATCATTTCGCCCGCCTGCGGGTGCGGGCCAGCGGCGAGCTGGTGGTGCAAACCTGGGCAGTGACCGGCACGGGCGAACCGGCCATCCTGCAGGACCAGTTCCGTTATACGACGAACGGCTGCGGCGCCGAGTTCACGGTCGATCCCGATTCGCTCGTGTTTGAACTCGAGCCTGGCGAAAGCGCCAGCCAGACGCTGCAGTTGTCGTCCACCGGTGAGGCGCTGGCGTTCGTCATCGGAACCACGCCGGACTGGTTGACGGTCAGCCCCGGGAGCGGGACCACCCCGGCGACACTGACCGTGTCGGTGGCCGGCGATTCGCTTCCGTCCGGTACGCAACTGGCCCAGATCCCAATCCGGTATGAAGACGGCGAGATCCTGCCCGTGCCGGTGCATGCCCGCGTCGGGCCAGCAGGCTACACGCTGCTGGTATCGGCGCAGCCGGACCGGAGTACACCGGTATCCCTGGAAGGCGCCGCCCTGAATGGCTGGCGTTACGTGTTCCTGACCCCGCCAACCGACGTCCGGCAGGTGCGCTTCTATCTGGATAATCCGACGGCCTCCGGGAGTGCACGGCAGACGGAGAATCAGGCTCCCTTCGATTTTGCCGGTACCGAAACCAATAACCTGGCGCGGCCATTCGACACGGCGACGGTGGCGGACGGCGCGCATTCGATCACGGCGCAGGTCATCACTCAGGACGGGGACAGCGTGCTGACGAGCGCGGGTTTCAGCGTGGGCAACTTTGAGCCGCAACTGTCGGCAACGCCCGAAGACTTCGCCTTAACCCTCCGCTCGCCGGACGTGACGGCTGAGGCGCTGGTGGACCTGGTGATGACCGATGGTTCGCAGCTGGAATACACCGCCACCAGCAACGCGGCCTGGTTGAACGTCGACCCGGCCGCTGGAAGCACGCCCCAGGTCCTGGCCCTTGGCGTCGATGCCAGCGACCTGGGCCCGGGCAACTACCAGGGTCAGGTCACGATCAGGGCAGCGGGTCAGTCGGATGTGGTGATCGCGGTGAACCTGGCGTTTGACGTGGCCAACCCCTATGAGCTGCAGGTCAGCCAGCTGTCGAACCGTGACAACGCCGTGCTCCTGGCGGGCCAGACCCTGTCAGGAACGGCCTACGTGTTCGTGCCGGATGTGTCGGGGATCGAGGGCGTGCGTTTCTTTCTGGACGACCCGGAGCGACTGGGATCGCCGATCAAGATCGAGGGCCGTGCGCCCTGGGATTTCGCGGGAACGGACACCGGTGGCAGCCGGCCGGCCTTGCCCTACGATTTCAGCCAGCTGAGCGGCAGTCACCAGATTACGGCGGAAGTGGACGTAGGGGATGAGATCGTCGTGGTGACGGCCGGATTCGTGGCCGGACCCTGACGGATTTGGCGATCCGGCCGCGGGGCCGGATCGCCTGTAGCCTGCCGGATCAGCGCAGATCCGGGTTCAGGGTGTAGGTGCCGGTCACCCGGGCACTGGCCAGCACGTGGCCTTTCATGGCTTCGCGCACGGCGTCGCCCTCGAACTCGCCGTCCAGGCCCAGCGACTCGACGTCCAGCGCGTGGACTTCGTAGTGGTAGCGGTGCACGATCTCGTCGTTCCACGGCGGGCAGGGGCCGTCGTAACCGGCGTAGGTGCCGGCCATGTCCGGATTGCCGGCCAGGAAGTGGGTGTAGGTGTTCACACCTCGGACGCCGATGGGGCCGGGGCCGCCTTTCTTGCCCTTGGGGATCACGCCGTCGCTGTCGGCGCCTTCCGGGATCAGGGAGGTGTCGGCCGGCACATCCACCAGCAGCCAGTGGAAGAAGTCGACGCGGGGGATGTCACTGGAAACGGTCCGGCCTTCCTGATTGACGTCATCGGCGACGCTGGGCACGTCCGGATCAAACATCATGATGACGAAGCTCTTGGTACCTTCCGGTGCGTCGGACCACGCCATTTCGGGGTTGCGGTTGGGGCCGAAGCTCATATGATCGGCCTCGCTGTAGACACCGAATGCAAAGGTCTCGGGAACCGGCTGACCCTCGCTGATACCTTTCACTTGAAGTTTCACGGTTAGCTCCTTCTGGGGGATGTTGGCAACGGTGGCGCCCGTGTCCAGCGACAGCCATCGTGCCCTCTCGGGTGTCTTCTACGTTGTAACAGGCTGTTTTTCCCTGTGTCCAGTCCCGCTGGCGGCGGCATGAATACCGATGCAGATCAGCAACGGGCCTTGGTGCATGCGTCGCAGTGCCGTATCATCACACCCGGAAGTCGCATTGAGCCGTACGCCCTCCCACCGCTACGATGACGACCCGCCTGGGAGTGAAGACAGCCAAGGGCTTTGTGGAGCTTTTGGCTGTCTTTTCTTATCGGGAAATCAGCATGGAAAAACTGCACCACATCGTGGTGGTCGGCGGTGGCGCCGGCGGCCTCGAACTGGCCACCCGTCTTGGCGACAAACTCGGCAAGCGCCAGAAAGCCCGCATTACCCTGGTGGACGCCGGGCTGACCCACGTCTGGAAACCGCTGCTGCACGAGGTTGCGTCCGGCTCCCTCGACGCCAGCACCAACGAGATCAACTATCGGGCCCACGCCCGCAAGCACCATTACGAATTCCAGCTCGGGGAAATGGGCGGCCTGGATCGCGACAAGCGGCAGATCGTCATCAACCCGTTCCACGATGAGGACGGCGAGGAAGTCGTCCCCGAACGCCACATCCCCTACGACACCCTGGTGATCGCCGTGGGCAGCACCGCCAACGATTTCGGCACCCCTGGCGCCCAGGAGAACTGCATGTTCCTGGACAGCCTGCACCAGGCGCGGCGCTTCCATAACCTGATGCTCAACGCCTTCCTGCGCAAGAACCATGAGGGCGAGCTGGGCCGGGACCACGCCCTGCCGATCACCATCATCGGCGCCGGCGCCACCGGCGTGGAGCTGGCCGCCGAGCTGCGTCTGGCGTCGAGGGAGCTGCCGGTCTACGGCATGAACCACCTGCGTCCGGAGGACGTCAGCATCTCACTGGTGGAAGCGGCCGATCGCATCCTGCCGGCCCTGCCGCCGCGCCTGTCGGTGGCGGCCACCAAGGAGCTTGAGCGCCAGAAGGTGGATGTGCTCACCGGCCAGCCGGTCAGCGAAGTACGTGCCCAGAGCATTGTCATGAAGGACGGCACCGAACTGCCTTCGGACATGACCATCTGGGCGGCGGGGATCAAGGCGCCGGCGTTCCTGGCGGAGCTGGGCCTGGAAACCACCCGTGGCAACCAGCTGGTTACCGAGCAGACCCTGCAGACGACGCAGGACGAGAACATCTTCGCCCTGGGCGACTGCGCCGCCTGCCCGCAGCCCAACTCCGAGCGGCCGGTGCCGCCCCGCGCCCAGGCTGCGCACCAGATGGCCGATACCCTGTTCAAGACCCTGGTGAATCGCCTCAAGGGCGACGAGGCGGTGCCGTTCGTCTACAACGATCATGGTTCGCTGATCAACTTCAGCCGCTACACCACCGTCGGCAACCTGATGGGCAACCTGTCCGGACGCAGCATGTACATTGAGGGCAAGGTGGCGCGCCTGTTCTACGTGTCCCTCTACCGCATGCACCAGATGGCCCTGCACGGCCCGCTGCGCACCGGCGTGATCTGGCTGATGGACAAGATCAGCCGGGCCATGCATCCGCGCCTGAAGCTGCATTGACGTGATCGGCCAGTGAAAACGTCGGGATCGGTCACCGGTCCCGACGCCCTCCGGTGACATACTGGGTCCAGTACAACGATAAGCTGGAGCGCGTATGTCCCCGACCCCCCTGACCGACCTGCTGGGCTTCGACCCGCACCTGGTGACCCTGGCCCTGGCGCCGGCCTTCTTCCTGGCCATGGCGGGCGAGTGGCGGCATCTGCGTCAGCATCGAACGGAGTACCCCAGCGCGGGCTACACCTGGGCGGATACGCTCAGCAACATGACCCTGGCCGGTCTCTACCAGGCCAGCGACGTGATCGCCGCCCTGGCCACCATCGTCGTGTACAACGCCCTGTTCGACGTGCGCCTGTTCGAGATTCCGTTTACCGCCTGGTCGGTGGCGCTGCTGTTCCTGGTGCAGGATTTCGTCTACTACTGGTTCCATCGCGCCCACCACCGCGTCCGCTGGTTCTGGTGTTCCCACGTGGTGCATCACTCGTCGGAAAAACTGAACCTCTCCACCGCCTTCCGCCAGAGCGTGACCTACCCCATCACCGGCATGTGGCTGTTCTGGCTGCCCATCGTCTTCATCGGCTTTCCGCCGGAGACGGTGATCTTCGCCGTGGCCATCAGCCTCGCCTACCAGTTTTTTATCCACACCCAGACCGTGGGCAAACTGGGCCCGCTGGAATGGATCCTGAACACCCCGTCCCACCACCGCGCCCATCACGGCCGCAATCCGAAGTACATCGACCGCAATTACGGCGGCATCCTGATTATCTGGGACCGCCTGTTCGGCACCTTCGTGGAAGAGGACGACGCGGACCGACCGGACTACGGCATCCCGCGCCAGATCCACAGCCACAACCCGGTGACGCTCAACTTCCACGAATGGCGGGACATGTTCCGGGATCTGGTGGCGCCGGGGCTGACGCTGAAGGAACGCGGGCGGGTGCTGTTTGGGCCGCCGGAGTATGCCGGAGACCGCTTGCTGCGGAGAGAGACGGAACAGCCGCCTGAAACCCGGCCAACGGCACGGCCTACCAGCACGTAGTGGTTTGGGTGTTAAGCACGAAATCTGGCCCGATTTCCAGCAGTGGACGTTCCGTTGCCCGGAAGCTCTGCGTTATTTCAGCAAGAATAGACAGGGCGATTTCATTTGGCGTTTGTGCCCCGATATCCAGGCCAACGGGGCCATGCAGACGCCGCCCGGCGTTGATCCATCCCAAATCATGAAGGGCTGACAGCCGCTGGGCATGGGTACTGCGACTTCCCAGCGCGCCCAGATAAAAACAGGGACTGTTGAGAAGGGTATTGAGGATGGGCAGCTCCCATTCATGGTCATGAAAAAGGGTGACGGCGGCAGTCCAGGCATCGAGCATCGGCGCGCAGAAGAGATTGGCCGTGGGCAAGCGGGTCGTTTGGGCCCCTGCTTCACCGGCGCTCAGCAGCGTGGCCTGATCCGGTGAGATCATGTCGACGGCGTAGCCACTGGCGATAGCAATACAGCTCAGGGCTATGGCAATGTCGCCTTGGCCGATCACCACAAGACGCAATGGGGGATAGAGCCAGCGTCGGAAAGAGCGTGACGCGAGTGGTTTGTCTGAAAGGCATGCTGTGCAGCGCTGGATTCCCTTGTCCCGATCGGTTTCCAGCGCAGCGGGATGACGTGCTTCGTGAGCCCTGACTAGCTCAGCCAATACGTCAGCGTCGATCTGTGTGTCGATATGCAGGTCGATGCCCGCGCCACAGGGCAGGCGAATGTCGATGTAGGGAGATCCTTCACCCAGGCGCAGGATCCGGTTTTCTCCGGCAGTCAGAGCGGCCTGCGCCTCATGGATGATCAGTTGCTCCGCGCAACCGGTGCCGGTGAGACTGCCTACACATTCTCCCTCCGCCGATACTGCCATCTGGCTGCCCAGCGGGCGGGGCGATGAACCCTGGCGATTGATCAGGGTTACCAGGGCCACGCCACCATCCCGCCGGTGGAACGCCAGGGCAGCCTGCAGAACCGACGCATCGTCCATGGCTCAGCTTGCGAGGTCCATCGGCTCGACGACCACGGGGCTATCGACGTCAAAGCGGATGCCTTCGCGCAGCGAGAACACCGGGCGAATCGCCTCCGTTGCCGCCACGGTCACGCCGCTGTTGTCCGACAGTGTGAAACGTCCGGTTTCCCGCTCCAACACCGCAACATCCGCAACCTTGCCGACCGTGAGGCTGCCGACTTCGTCGTCGATCCCCAGCATTCCGGCGGCATTGCTGGTGGCTGTGGCGATCACGTCCTTCAGCGGCATGCCCAGGGCCAGCAGCTCCGTCATGGCATGGGTCAGGCAGAACCGGGTCTTGCCGAAGAACGGGTTGGACTCCCGGTTGGTCGCCTTTACCTGACCGGCGTCGGTGTTATAGCCGTGCATGTCGGCGCCCAGCGTATTGGGCAGGATGCCGGCTTCGATCACCTTCTGCGCCATCTCGAAACTGAAATGGGAGCCATGGCCGACATCGACCCGCAAGCCACGGTCAAGCCCCTCGCGGATGATGGGATGCAGTTCGCCGGTCTTGCAGGAGATGAACCCTCCCGGATGACGGGTAAAGGGATGGGCAAGAATATCGCCTTCCTGCATGATCGGAACCAGTTCTTCGATCACCGTATCGGGGTCGTCGATCCCCTTGCCCGCCTCCGGCCAAAGCTGGCCCAGGTGGATATATAGCGGCACGCCAATACCCCGGGCGATGTCCCGGGCCTGCTTGATCACTTCCATGCCCCAGCGGGACTTGCCGCCGACCTCCGCATGCGCCTTGATGCCCTTGACCAGGTCGCGATTGGCGAGACCGATCTCGATGGTGCGCTTAACGTCGACGTCCTCGGGACTATAGAGTTGCGGGTAGTGGTGCCCTTCAAGGCCGCCCACTAGATAGGCGGACAGGAAGCACAGCACGCGACTGGCGGAAGGCTCTGCCACATAGTGGCGGAATGCAGGCAGGGTCATCAGGCTGGGACCGCCCTGATCGACCAGCGTGGAAACGCCGGCACGGACGCCACAGCTGTCGGGATTGAGCCCGAAACGACCGGTGACGTGCTCGAAGATATGGGCATGGGTATCGATCAGGCCAGGGGTGACCAGCTTACCGTCAGCGTCGATGACCTCGTTGGCCAGCTCCGGTGCCAGGCCGGTCTCAAGCGCCGCAATCCGCCCGTCCTTGATGGCGACGTCCAGTGTGCGGTCGAGGCGTTGCGCAGGATCGACGACGCGACCCCCTTTCAACAGCAGATCGTAGGGTCTGCCTTGCATAAGCATTCTCCTCTTTCTCCGACGGCAGGCATGGATCGTGCCTTGTACCGTCCCAGGTGCCGATAGGCTCAAAAAAATATGCAGTACACTGATTAATGTTATACAGTGATTTCATAAAAATACACAGTGTACTGATTAATTTACTGGATTGATTTTTACTATTTACAGCAAGTTGCCGTTTTAGAAGACGAAATTTTTTGATTGCGGAAGCCATTTTCCGGAGGGATGGAAGGTGCAAGACGAGCAAGCTGACAGAATCCCGGTAACCCGCGGTGTCGGGGCCAGGAAGGTGCGAAAGGAAGACGACCGCTATATGAGAGGGCGGGGCGAGTATGTGGGCGACATAGCCATGCCCGGCATGCTTGAACTGGCATTCCTGCGTAGCCCGGTGGCACACGGAAAACTGAAGTCGTTGTCCAAGCCACCCGGCGCCGACGATCGGGTCTTCGCGGCGGGCGACCTGGCGGGTGTTAAGGGTATTCTCGCGGACTCCGCCCTGCCCGGCTTCAAGTCATCGGAGCAACCGATCCTTGCCGGAGACAAGGTGCGTTATGTCGGTGAATTGATCGCCGCCTGCGTCGCCCCGAACCGGGCCGCCGCCGAAGACCTGGTGGATGCCATCGATCTCGATATCGAAACCCTGCCCGCGGTGTCCGACATGCTCGACGCCCTCAAGCCGGAGGCGCCGCTGGTGCATGACCACTGGGGCGACAATGTATTCCAGCACACGCTGGTGGAGGGGGATATCGAGTCGGTCCGGCGGGAGGCTGCCATCAAGATCGAGCGGAAGTACCGTACCGCACGTCAATGCATGTCGCCGATGGAGGGGCGCGGCGTGGTGGCGTTTTGGGACAGTCGTCTGGAGCAGCTGCAGGTCTACACCTCGACCCAGATGCCTCATATCGTCCGCACGGGCCTGTGCGATTGCCTGGGATTGAGTCACGAGCAGATTCGCGTGGTGGCCCCGGATGTCGGCGGCGGTTTCGGCTACAAAGGTATTCTGTTGCCGGAGGAAGTCTGCGCCGCCTGGCTGGCAATGCATCTGCGCCGTCCGATCCGCTGGCTTGAGGATCGCCGCGAACAGCTGACGGCCAACGCCAATTGCCGCGAGCACCATTATCACGTCACGGCCTACGGTGACGAACAGGGACGCCTGTTGGCCCTGGACACGACAGCCGTGGTGGACGCCGGTGCGTATTCCGCCTACCCGTTTTCTGCCTGTCTGGAAGGTGCCCAGGTCGCCAGCATCCTGCCCGGGCCCTACGATTTCAAGGCTTACCGTTGCAGTACCACATCCACGGCGACCAACAAACCGCCGATCCTGCCATACCGCGGTGTGGCCCGAACCGGGGTCTGTTTTGCCATGGAACTGACCATGGATGCGCTGGCAAGGGCGGCGGGACGTGAGCCTTCAGATGTGCGTATGGAATGCCTGATCCGGCCGGAATCCATGCCGTTCGACAATATTACCGGTAAGCATTTCGACAGTGGCGACTACCCCGAATGCCTGCGTCGTGCGGTGGAGGCCGTCGACCTCAAGGCGGTGCGCGAGCGCCAGAAGACGCCCGAGGAAGACGGTCGGCTGATCGGTGTCGGCATGGCCATCTTCTGCGAACAATCCGCCCACGGTACGTCGGTCTATGCCGGATGGGGCATTCCCATGGTGCCCGGCCATGAGCAGGCTGTCGTGCGCCTGACCCCTGATGGCGCCCTTGAGGTGCGGGTGGGTATCCATTCCCACGGCCAGGGCCTGGAAACCACATTGGCCCAGGTGGCCGAGGAAATACTCGGCATCGACACGGACCGTGTCCGGGTCATTCACGGTGACACGGCTTTGACACCGTATTCCACCGGCACCTGGGGGTCCCGTTGCATGGTTATGGCGGGCGGTGCGGTGGCCAGGGCCTGCCGAACGCTGGCAGAGCGAGTGGCCAACATCGGAGCCCGCCTGCTGGATGTGCCGGTCGACTCAGTCACGGTCGCTGACGGCGTGGTATCGACCACCCAGGGTCACGGGACCGTCAGCCTGCATGATGTGGCGCGTACCTGGTATCTCAAACCGCAGCACCTGCCCGACAACGTCGATTCGGGTGGACTGGAAGTCACCCTGGGGTACAAGACCGGCCGGGACAGCGGCACCTTCAGCTACGCATGCCATGCGGTCGTGGTCGCCGTGGATCCGGAGCTTGGCAGCACCGAGATTCTTGATTATGTGGTGGTCGAGGACGGCGGGGTTCTGGTCAACCCGATGATCGTGGATGGCCAGGTCTACGGCGGCATCGCCCAGGGCATCGGCACCGCCCTGTATGAGGAAATGCCGTTTGATCGGAATGGCCAGCCTCTCGCCTCGACGCTGGCGGATTACCTCTTGCCGGGGGCGACCGAAGTACCGGCTGTGGAGATCGATCACATGGAGACCCCGTCGCCCTATACCGAGTTCGGTCAGAAGGGCATTGGTGAAAGCGGTGCGATTGGTCCGCCCGCAGCCATCGTCAACGCGGTCAACGACGCCCTTCGTCCGCTCGGCGCGGAAGTCTGTGAGGTGCCGGTGACACCGCAGCGTCTGCTGCGGGCGATTGCCCGGGCCTCTGTTACGCCCCAGGAAGAGGCCAGCCCCGTGGAGGCCGCATTATGAAACCCCAGGCGTTTGACTATCACCGGGCAGATGATCTTGCCGATGCCTGCCAGAAGATGACTGCCGGGGAGGTGCGACCCATCGCGGGTGGTCAGTCCCTCGGTCCCATGCTCAATCTACGACTGGCGCGGCCGGACGCGTTGCTGGACGTCGCCATCCTGCGGGAATTGCGTGGCTGCCAACGAATAACCGGAGGCGTCCTGATCGGCGCGGCAGTGACCCACGCCGAGATTGAAGACGGACTCGTGCCGGATAACACCGGCGGTATCCTGCCGCGGATTGCGCGGGGCATTGCCTATCGAGCCGTGCGCAGTCGCGGCACCATTGGTGGCAGCCTCGCCCATGCCGACCCGGCTGCGGACTGGATCACCACGCTGACGGCCCTGGGCGCACAGGTCATCCTCCAGCGACCCTCATCGCGGGGAAGTGCCCGGCGGCGCATGTACCTCGATGATTTCGTGACCGGCGCCATGCAGACGGCGTTATCACCCGACGAGTTGCTGATCGCGGTGTTTGTTCCGGATGTGGCCGCCGATAGCCGCTTTGGTTACTTCAAGCTATGCCGCAAGACCGGCGAGCTGGCCCACGCCATGGCGGCGGTGTTTTGTGCCGCGACCGGGGATGGGCAACGCGTCGTTTTCGGCGCGCTGCCGGGAGCGCCCTTGCTGCTGGCGGGCGGCGATGCGCTCGATCAGGCGTCGTGGCGCGGCGCCTTGGCCGAACGGTACCCCGATATGGAGGAGGCGGATATCACGGTTCGCCTGCATGTGATGAACAAGGCGCTGAAGCGGAGTCAGACCCATGAACAGTAAAGTCGTGACCATCAACGACCGGGCGGTGCCCCTGGATGTCGAGCCGCGGCGTAACCTCGCCGATTTCGTGCGGGAGGATCTGTTGTTGACCGGCACCCACGTGGGCTGTGAGCAGGGCATCTGTGGGGCCTGTACGGTGGTCAGGGATGGGCGTCCGGTACGCTCTTGCCTGGCGTGGGCCGTAGGTTGCGAGGGCAGCAACATCCGCACGATCGAGGCCTACGACGACGATTCGGTGATGATTCGTCTGCGTGAGGCTTTTTCGGCAGAGCATGCGTTGCAATGCGGTTTTTGCACCCCGGGCATGTTGATTACGGCCCAGGATATCGTCCGCCGGTTTGCCGGACAGACGATCGACGACGAGCGAATCCGCTATGAATTGAGCGGCAATCTATGTCGGTGCACCGGCTACGTCGGTATCGTACGGGCGATCCAGCGCGTGCTTGCCGGTTATCAGGACGAGAAACCCGAAGTCGCCCCATTGGGGGCGCTGGAAACGCTGGATCTCGGTGATCTCGATGCCATACCGGTCGAGGAAGGCGCGTCTGCCGCTGGCCGGGCCGCAACCCGTAGTCAGGTGGACGGTAATGGGCGTCGCATTGAGTCGACGTTCGAGCTGCCGCATCCGCCGGCATCCGTCTGGACCGTCCTGCGTGACGAGCTGCCCTCCGTCGTCGCCTGTTTGCCCGGCGCGGAGCTGACCCGTCTGGACGACGACGGTACGTTGGCCGGTTTCTTCAACGTCAAGCTGGGCCCCGTGGCTGCACGTATTGCGGGTGAAGGGACCGCGACGTTCGACGATGACACCTGGCAAGGCCGGGTGGACGGCCAGGGTTCGGACAGCCGTTCCAACTCCAGAGCGAAGGGCAGTCTGTCGTTTCAGCTGGAGGCGGCGGGTGAGGCCCAATGCCAGATGACGGTCGCCATCAGTTTCGAGATGAGTGGGGCTCTGGCCCAGTTCAGTCGGGGCGGCCTGGTGGAAGAAATCGTTAGTGTGCTGATTGAACAGTTCCAGGCTAATTTTGACCGTCACATGGCCGGTGAGGCGCCTCTGGAGACCCGATCCCTGGGGCTTTTCCAGCTGGCCTGGATGGCCTTAAGGCGATGGCTGAGACGCCTGCTATAACGGCGATATCCACTTGCTAATTGGCACTGGCGGGCCGGTATAGGTAACAATGACCGCCCGTTAGATCCGGCTCGACAAGGAAATAGAGGTCCCGCCCATGCCAAAGACAGCCAAGGCCAGTGCATCGCAGATGGCGCCGGAGGATCGCCTCGGTATTCTCGCGGAGCGTCCCGGCTTCCTGATCCGCCGCCTTCACCAGATTCACGTGGCGTTGTTCCACGATGAGTGCGAAGCCTATGGGCTAACGCCGGTCCAGTACAGTGTGCTGACGGCTTTGCAGGGGGACGAGCTGGATCAGAAACGGCTGGGTCAGCGGGTCGGTATCGACCGCGCCACGACGACGGAAGTGCTGCGAAGACTCGATAAGGCTGGCTGGATCGAGCGGCGCAAATGTACGGAAGACGCCCGCCGTCAACTGGCCCGCCTGACGCCTGCCGGAGAGTCGCTGCTCGCCGAGGTTGGGGATAGCGCCCGCCGCGCCCACGAACGCACGATCGAGCCGTTGACCAAAGCGGAGCGCGAACGTTTTATCCGCTATATGAGCAAGATCGTCAGCGCCAATAACGATCATGGACGGGCGTCACTGAAGTTGCCTTGAGGCCAAGGTAATAAGGGCCCGCGTGGCGGGCCGTTCGTGTCAGGCGCTGGCCGCTTCCCCTCCGAGGTAGATCCGCCGGATATCCGGGTTGGCCAGCATCTCTTCAGCGGTCCCACTGAGCATGACTTCGCCGGTACTGAGCAGGTACGACCGGTCACACAGCTCCAGGGCGGCGTAGGCATTCTGCTCGACCATCAGGACCGTGGTCCCGCCCTCGCAGATTTCCGAAACCAGTTTGAAGACCTGCTCGACGAAGTTCGGCGCCAGACCCAGGGACGGCTCGTCGAACATCACCAGGCGGGGCCGCGACATCAAGGCCCGGGCGATAGCCAGCATTTGCTGTTCGCCGCCGGAGAGCGTCCCCGCGGACTGGCGGATGCGTTCGGCCAGGCGCGGGAACATGCCCAGCATGCGGTCGATGTCGGTTTTGATGCCCTGGCGGTCGAAGCGCCGGAAGGCGCCCATCTCCAGGTTTTCCCGAACCGTCAGTTGGGGAAAGACCCGCCGGCCTTCCGGGCAATGGGCGATGCCCAGGCGGATAATGTCCTGCGGGGCGGCGTTCTGGATCGGTTCCCCCTCGAACAGGATGCGGCCGCTGCGCACGGGCTCAAGGCCACTGATCGCCCGGAGCGTGGTGGACTTGCCGGCGCCATTGGCGCCGATCAGGGTCACGAACTCCCCTTCATTCACGTCCATGGATACGTTGTCCACCGCCACGGTGGCGCCGTAGCAGACCGTTACGTTTTCAAGCTTGAGCATGTTTCACCCCCGAGCCCAGATAGGCTTCGATGACATCCGGGTTGGTCTGGATCGCCTGCGGATCCCCTTCGGCAATGACCCTGCCCTGATTGAGTACGACGATATGGTCCGAAATCGACATCACCATGTGCATGTCGTGCTCCACCAGAAGCACCGTCACGCCGGAATCGCCGATACGTCGGATCATGGCCTTGAAGGCATCGGTTTCGGACGGATTCAGTCCCGCCGCCGGCTCGTCCAGCAGCAGGATCTTTGGACTGGCGGCGAGGGCGATGCCAACCCCGAGGATGCGCTGCTCGCCGTAGGACAGTGACCCTGCCCGTTCATCGGCGCGATGGCGCAGGTCGAGGAAATCCAGCATGCCCTCCACCTTGGTGCGCAGTTCGGCTTCTTCCTTGCGGAAGGCCGTTAGCCTGAGCAGCGATTGCAGCAGTGAGGTCCGGCCCTGCAGGTGGTAGGCGGTCAGCAGGTTGTCGAACACCGTTTGATCGTCAAACACGCTGGTTCGCTGGAAGCTGCGCACCAGTCCGCGGGAGGCAATGCTATGGGGCGAGTGGCCGGTGATATCGGCATCGAACAGATGCACGCTGCCGGCCGTGGGCGGCATGTACCCGGAAATGACATTGAAAGCGGTGGTCTTGCCGGCGCCGTTGGGGCCGATCAGGCTGACGATCTGGCCCGCCGGAATGCTGAACGTGACGTTGTCCAGTGCCACCAGACCGGCGATCTTCATGGTAATACCGTCCAGTGACAGCACGGTGCGGCCCGGCTGGACGGCTTCGGTCGTGCTGTTCATGAGTTCGCTCCCTGGACCAGTGATGATTTGGACTTGCGTGGCTGTTCCGCGCCCGGTTTGCGCAGCCAGGCGATGAAGTCATAAAAGGCAGGCACCAGGCCTCTCGGCAGGAAGAGCAGGATCGCGATCATCGTGACGCCATAGATCACCCACTGGACTTCCGGCCCGACGACACCCCGCAGCAGTTCGGGCATCAGGCCAAAGATCAGGCCGCCGATCACCGGGCCGCCCAGGGTGCCTTTACCGCCGGCAATCACCATGATCACCATGGTGACCGTGTAGATGAACAGGAAGACGTCGGGATCGATGATACGGACCGTGTGCGAGTAGAGGCCACCAGCGGCACCGGCAATTGCCGCGGAGATAATGGTGGCCAGGGCCAGGAAATAGGTCACGGGAATGCCGACCGAGGTGGCCAGGGTCTCGTTCTCACGTAGGGCAATCATGGCGCGACCCTGGCGGGAATTGACCAGCATCGCGACCAGCAGG